>WLNS01000113.1 GCA_009699665.1 Actinomycetota bacterium | reverse complement strand
TTCGACAGATCGGCGCTGAAGTGCACCGAGACGCTGTAGAGAATGTTGCGCTCTCCCTGCAGTTCGATGCCGACCTGCTGGCCAACCGTGCGACCACCATCGGCGCCAAGCAGATACTTGGCGCGAACCGTGTACTGCTCGCCAGACTCGACCACCCGAACAATGGCTGTCACGCCGTCGTCGTCTTGAGTCAACTCCATCAGCTCATGCCCAAAGCGAATCGAGCCGGGCGCCTTCGCCTCGGCGTGCTTCAGCAGGATGGGCTCGAGGCGAATCTGTGGCAAGTTTGTTTGCCGGCAGGCGCTCGCGACCAGCCAGTCGGCATCGGCGCCACCCGCGCCCCACGACTCTTGCTTCGCGATGAGGCGACCGAAGTTGGGGTCGTCACCGGTGAGCCCGGCATACCACGCAGTGGCGGCCATGTTCTGCGGCGGGGTGCCGGCAGCATAAATGTCATCGGCCACACCTGCCCGGCGATAGAGCTCCATGGTGCGCTGTTGCAGCACGTGTGCCTTCGGCAGAACCGAGGTCGACGGCGCATTCGAGATGGTGAGCGATGTCACGCCGAGATCACTGAGCAACATCGATGCGGTCAGTCCGGCACCCCCGGCGCCGACAATGAGGACGGGAACTTCGATATCAGAAGACATGGCTCTCCTTTGAGCAGTTGAGAACGTGCGCGCACAAGGTTCTGTAACGGATGTTACAGAAAGGCTACAAGGCAGAGGGGTTCGTGGCAAGAGTCAATCGCACTGTTAGTCTGCCGACAATGAACAACGATTCACTTCGACGCTCCCGGCTTCGCGCGTTCATCGCAGCGACGCACTTTCCTCAGGCGCTCACGATGGTTCTTCTCATGACAATCGCCACCGCTGTCTGCGGTGGCACCTGGTGGCGTGTGGCGCTCGTGTTCGCAGCCAGTGCGGCAGGCCAGGCCACCGTCGGGTGGACAAACGACCTGCACGACGCGACAGCTGACCTTGCGGCGGGACGCGTGAAAAAGCCAACGGTTCGCGGGGACCTGCACGCCAAAGATCTTCGCGTGCCAATTTTGGTCAGCGCGTTACTGACAATTCCGCTCTCGTTTCTCGCGGCGGGGTGGGTCGGCGGTGCGGCTCACATCGTCGCCGTGTCGAGTGCCCTGATCTACAACTTCTCTCTGGCGCGCACCATGTGGTCGTGGGTGCCCTACGCCGTCTCGTTCGCGCTGATGACCGTCTTCATTGCTCAGGCCAGTTCACTTGCCTTGTGGCCGACGTGGCCTGTGCTCTGCCTCGGCATCCTCGTTGGCGTCACGGCGCACCTCTTCAATGCCATTCCCGATATTGACAGTGATCGCGACATGGGGTGGGGCGGACTTGCCGTCTTCTTAGGTCGGCGACGCTCAATCGTCCTGGCCGTCGTTCTTGTGTTACTGGTCGCGGCGTGTGCGGGAGTTGTGATCACGAACTTCGTTGCGAGTCAGTGAGTGCGGGGGGCGAATTACCTGCCCGATCTCAAGAGATAAGGCATACCCGATCGCGCGAGAACTCCGGGTCGCGTGCGCGGGGCCCGGGCCCTCTCGCCCTTCAGCAATTCTTTTACTTCGACAAGGAGGTTCAGGTCTGGCCACTCGTGCCACACCTCATGCGTCAGCCCAGGGTCGAGTCTTTTCAATCCAAAGCCCATCACATCGGCGCTGGCGCCTCGGGCAATCAGCTGCGCGTCTGCGCTCGCCTGTGTCGGCAGTCGCGGCTGGAAATGTGAGATGACTGCAGCTCGGGCCAGGTCGGCGGAACTTGTGGAGGCTCCCATGCGCAACATCATCGCGTTTGCCTCAACCACACTGTCTGCGGTAAAACAGCTGCCCGGCGTCGACGGGTGCACGAGACCGTCGTCGTGAGTCAGTGCTGCCACCGCTGCCGCGGTGTGATCCACGCGGCGAAAAAGATCGTCAGAAAGAAGCGCCGCACCAAGCACGTAGGTGCGACACGCGTGGTTCAACAGGGCGTGACCCTGTCGCTCCAGAACTCGATCGCGCTGGCTGTCCAGCACCACGGCAAGCTCCTTGCGCGCAACTGCCATACGCGCGGCTTGACGGGTGGACTCGTCTGGGTCTGGCCTACTCCGGCTCAATCGGTCACGCGCGGACTGTGCGAAACCCTGCGTGGATAGTGCGAGTGCCTGAGAAAAAGTGAGACGCCCACCCGTTTGGACCAGCCACTCCTCGGTGCCGATCTCAAAAAGCACACCTTCTTTACCCATACCGACCCTCCAGCACTATCGCTCAGACTTGTGTTGCTGTGCCGCAAGAATACGACGCTGCACTCGATGGCGGCGAGAGGCACGGGAAGTGGCGTGGCCCGCAGACCGAGGCGCCGAGTGCAGACCCTAAAAAAACACGCCAAACCGCCGGCTACGATTTACTGTAACTTCATTTTTTTCACGTGAATATTGCCCGAAAGGCGAGACAGATGACGACATCTTCCAGAGCGGAAACAAGGCGGCCGCGCCACGGCAAATTATCATGGCGGCTCGCAGCACTAGCGGCTGTTGCGTCACTCGCACTCACCGCCTGCAGCGGACCAGGCAGTGACACGACCGAGCTTGTCGTCTACGTCGTCAGTGAAGACCCTGTCTTCATCGAGGACGCCACCGAAGGAACAACCATCGGTGACATGAGGAGCCGCTCTTACGAGAGTTACGCGACGCTGGAGATGGCGCTCGCCGAACAAGAGCCTCTCAGTAAGAGCTGGACCACATTCGCAACCGTCATTGACGAGGACACCGAGAAGCAGACTGATGTGCGCTCGCTGACGGGTCATGCTACCTTCAACGACGGATCATCCCTCACCTGGCTGGGCAGCGGTGAAATCGATCTGGGGAAAGTACCCGTAGTTGGCCCAGGCCATACCTATGTTGTGGTTGGTGGAACGGGCAAATACTTTGGCGCCAGAGGAACAGTGTCTTGGGAACTCGTCGACGCTGACAAACTGATTTTTCGCGATGTCTTTACTCTCATCTTGGAGCAGCAGTAGCGGCGAAAAACCACGAGAGCCCTCGACCTGAACCAGGTCGGGGGCTTTCTCGTTTCGGTAGGCCCCGTCGGTCCCTACGGCACGGACCGTCGATTCTTTCGAATCGCCGGTAACCGGCGCGTGGGGGCCCAGCCCCTAGTGCCACGCGCACAACGCGGTGCGTTGTGACGGCGCGCGTCACCGGGGGCCCAGTCGGTTCTCTCCACGACGAGCACTCGAAACGAAAAACTCCCCACGAGGGGGAGCTTTCATTTCGAGTAGGCCCCGTCGGGATCGAACCGACGACCCACGGATTAAAAGTCCGTTGCTCTACCAACTGAGCTAGAGGCCCGCGCGAATGCGCGCCTCAATTCTATCCGCCGAAAATCGCGGGGATGGCGCGCCTGAGATGCAGTCCTCAGTGCGTCAACAGATGTCGAAAATTGTCATGCCCACCTGCTCCGGTAGTAACGTTCCCAACGGGGGCTGTCACCGGCGCAGCGTTCCGCTAAAGTCAGCACCATGACACCGCTGAAAACAATCGCGCCCATTGCGATAGTGGCCGCCATGATTGGCCCGATTCAAAATGTCGCGGGATGGGCTATCGCCGGGGCACTGTGGCCGGGATACGATCCCCTGACGCTCACCATCAGCGATCTCGCCTCTCCCGAGTCTCCGGTGCGGTGGCTCATGACGGCGTTCTTTATCCTCGGATCAACGCTCACGCTCATCGCGGCTGTTTTTGCACGCACCCTCGCCCTCCCCGGTCGCATCGTCCTTCTCATCGTCGCTCTCTGCAGTTACGGACTCACCATTTTTCCCACGCAGCTCAACGGGGTCTCAAACACCCATCGCATCTTCGCGATTGCGTTCTTTGCGGCCTCGGCAAGTTGGCAACTGTTTGCCGTGCGGTTTCGCACGGATGCGCCGTGGGTTCTCCGTCCCTGGGCGATCCTCGCGGCATCGGTGCTTCAGGCCACGTTTGCCATCACGTTCCTCGTGATTTGGGCTAATCCCTCGTCAGCAAACATTGGTCTGTGGGAACGCCTCGTGTCCTTCGAACAGGCGCTCTACCTGTCGGCCGTGGTGCTGGTGTGCGCTCGAATTCAACGTCGCCAGGCAACCGGGACCGTTACGGAGTCGGCACCGGTGTCGGGGTAAAACCGATGAGCTGATACGAGGTGGGGTTGTCGGGCAGGAACCAGTTGAATCCCTCCTCAAAGAACACGACGACCATGTTGATCGCAATCGTCGCGACGAAAATCACGATGATCGCCCACACCAGCCCACGAGCCCAACGGCTCACGGGCGCAATGGGCAGGAACTCGGTGCCAAACGTCAGCAGCACACCCGCGAAGCCCATCACCACAACGAAGCTCACGAGTGCCCACGTGTAGAGGTGCAGACCGAGAATAGCGGTGCCAAATCCGGGATCGCCCGGCAGAATATGCAGCAGAATTTGTCGTGTCGACATCGCCGAGCCGAGCAGGGCACCCAAGATGGCCATGCCCAGGCCCGTCATGAATCCCGACGGCGTGAGTGTCTTCTTGAGTGAATGGCTCACAATAAACAGCGCGCCCAGTGAGGAGAGCATCATGCCCATGCGCTGGGTGATGCACAGCGGGCAGGGCAACTCTGACTGCGCGAACTGAA
>WLNS01000112.1 GCA_009699665.1 Actinomycetota bacterium | reverse complement strand
TCGGCATCGTCGCTGAATCTGGCCCGCGCCGCGTGCTCAGACGGGACTGCGACACCGACTGTGTGCCACCCGCGAATTGGCCGTCGCCTCGACCGAAGCCGAACTGTTGCGGGCCAGCTCCGTCGCCCGTGGGCAGGGTCGGAGTTTGTGTAACAGTCATGTCGGTACCCACGCCGTAGACAGACTCGAGCACTTTTGCTTGTGCGTTTTGAACTCCTGCGGTGAAGGAATTCACAACAATCACGAGTGCAATGGCGATGGCCATGCCTACGGCAATGATGAGTGTCTGCCGGCGGCGGCCAAGTAGTTCTCTGCGAAGAAAGGTGAAATACACGACGTCTCTTAACTGCTGGCGAGATCAGAACTTTCCCGATGGGGTGAGGCTACGTTCGCGTTCTATGAGTGGCCAATCAGTTTGCTGGTAATAGCCTGTGTGCCGCCGTGCGACTAAACGGTTATTCGCTCGGGGGCACTCCGCCCTATCGAACAAAATGGGTGTTTTGCCCTAGAGTTTTCGAGTGAAGAATCGCGTGAAAAAAATGGGAATTATTGCTGTGGCACTGGCGGCCGTCGTAGGTCTCAGCGCCTGCGGCGAGGTTCAGGTGGATAGTCCGAACGGTCAGGGCGACTGTGGCGGTAACCCCGTGACGTTGGTGACAAGTCAAAACGCCTCGGGCGACACCCTCACGATCGACTACACCGGCCCAAATACAGTCGGTCTCTTTTATTCCAACGGCTTCTATTGGAACGACTCCTCGGAGTTGGATCCTTCTCTTTCCGGAGATTACATGCTGGTCGAGGGGTCTAACGTTGACCTGTTGTGGCTAGACACCTCGGCTCCGGGTTGGGTAGTAACCGGCTCGGGTGCTTCGTGGCACTACTCGTTTACGGGCTCAATACAAACTCTGTTGAACAGCCAGACGTTCATTACGATGCCCGCATCCAACCTGGCGGTGGCGCCAAGCGTGATTTCTGTCGATTGTGATGCAACCCACCGCTCGCGAACGCTGGCGGCCACGGTTCCCGGTTTTGTCGCTAACATCGTCCCGGGTTTCTCTTTTGCGGTCGCACAACCGCTCACGCCCAATACTCTGGCCATGGATCCCTTCGAGGTGGTCACGAGTCATACGACGAGCACGGGTGCTACGGCGACCCTGCGATACTCATCGGCCGGCCTCGAAGGGTTTGGCAGCTTCACTCCCGGCACACCGGGCTCTCCCCTCTACGTGTTTCAAGCATTTCCGGGTCTTGCCACCGACACTCTTACTGACCTGTATCTGCATGCCATTCTCCATCACAACTCGGGCGGAATGACGATCACCAGCACGAACCCCGATGGCTCGTTCAACGTGACGATAGATGACGCCCATGGCGGGTTGTTGGCCGACGGCGACTATCTTGTCTATCTGATGATTCCCAATGTGGCGAACAATGCCTTCAGGCTGGTCTTTGCCGAATTTGTTTACGACCACGACGGCGGGGGCGTTATTTTCAAGAACCCGTTCGCACACCTGGCTCAGACGGGCACCCCCTCAGAGCTGCCCGTGGCGGCGGGTCTGACGGCAGTCGGGTTGGCCGTCGTCGGCGGTGCACTCCTGTTTATTGCCAGGCATCGTCGCCGACACGTCGGTTAGAAAGCGAGGGTATCCGCGAGATCGGTGCACGGCGTCTGCTGCGGAATTGACGAGACGGGCAGGGCCAGATCAGCTAGCACCGTGCTGCCGCTCACCGCGCCTGAGTCGAGGGCGACTTGGACGGCCGGGGTGCGACCGAACGTCGTGAAAATGTAGGTGGGTTTCTGGGAATCGTCCATGATCCAGTCCACGCCGTTCACTGAGATGCACGGCAGCGTCGTGGGAGCAGGCGCCTCGAGACCACACGTGAGCAGAATGGATGCCGGCTCGCCCCACGCGGCGGTCGCTTGAGCATTGGTCTCGCGTTTCGGCAGATTTGCCACGTCACCCAGACGAACGCTCACCTCGGCACACAAGGGGTTGTTTGCGTCGATCGCCGGTGTCATGGGCACGATTCCCGCGCATCCGGCCAGCAACAGACAGGCGGCAGGAACGATGAATACGCTCATTCGCCGTGCCGTGTGCCGTGCCACGCGCGGTGCCACGACGTGCCTGGGGATGTCCACTCTCATCAACGTCAGGCTACCGTGGTGGGGTGAGTGTTGCCGACCTGCCCGGACCCCTGCTGAGCGAACTGAGCGAGGGTGAGATTCTGGCGCGCATTTTTCCGCGATTGCCCGAGGCTGATGCCGCATTGCTGGGCCCGGGAGATGACGCCGCGGTTGTGGCGGCTCCCGACGGGCGTTTTGTGGTGACCACCGACACCATGGTTGAGGGCAAAGACTTTTCGCGCGACTGGTCGCTTCCCGATGAGATTGGCGTGAAGGCGGCCATGAGCAATCTGGCCGATGTGGTGGCCATGGGCGCACGCCCCACGGCGCTCACGGTTGCCCTGGCCGCGCCCCGAGACACTCCCGTGGCTTTTCTCGAGATGCTTGCCGACGGTATTCGCGACGCGTGTGCGCAGGTGGCGCCGGGCTGCGGAGTCGTGGGCGGTGACCTGGCTGCTTCCGACACGATCGTGATTGCGGTGACGGCTTTTGGCGATCTGGCCGGACGCGCTGCTCTGCTGCGATCTGGTGCTCAGATTGGCGACGAGATTGCCGTCTCGGGCCTGCTCGGGGTCTCGGGTGCGGGATTGACGCTGCTCCAACGCTTCGGCGTGCAAGCCCGCGACAATTTTCCTGACGCCGTGGGGTGGCACGTGGCACCCTACCCAGCGATTGGCCCCGATATGGTGGCAGATCTCGAGCACGCGCATGCGGCGATGGATATTTCTGATTCTCTCTCGCTCGACGCATCCCGCATGGCTGCAGCCAGCGACGTGACGATGGCTCTCGACATCACCGTGATTTCTGCCATGGCGGACGCCGTGGCTCGGGTGAGCGGGCTCTCGATGAACGAGGCACAGCGCATGGTCATTGAGGGCGGTGAGGATCACGCCATTCTGGCCACCTTCGCCGACGGGGGAGTGCCCGAGGGTTTCATTCCGCTGGGCCGCGTGGTGACCCGCGGTGAGCACGACGTGACGGTTGCCGGTGCGGGTATCGCGCCGACGGGATGGAACCCTTTTGCCGGCTAGCGTTCTCTGGTTGAGTAGCGCCGTCGCTCTTGCTGGTTGAGTAGCGTCGTCGCCCTTGCTGGTTGAGTAGCGCCGTCGCTCTTGCTGGTTGAGTAGCGTCGAAGGCGCGTATCGAAATCTCGCTCGGGTTTCGATACGTCAACTGCGTTGACTACTCAACCGACGAGGAGATTTAGTAGTCGACAATCTCGAGCCAGATGAGGGACGTGTCGCCGTATTCCTGCGTGCGAATTATGGTCATTCGCTCGGGTGCTTTAAAGACGGGAGTTCGCGTGCTGCGCTCGACGACAACGACGCCATCGCGGGTCATCTCGCGGGCGAGCGTGGCGAGAACGAGCTCCAGTTCGTCGTTTGTGACCGTGTAGGGCGGGTCAATGAGCACGAGGTTCCACACGTCACGCGAGCCGGCCAGGAACCTCCCCACCGACTCGCCACGCACTTCATAAGATCCGCTCTCGCGTCTCCCGGAGTTCGCGACCAGGCGAGCATTCGCCTTGATGATCTTGAAGGCTTTGAGGTTATTCTCAACGAGCGCCACGTGCTTGGCGCCGCGGCTGAGCGCTTCAAGGCCCAGGGCGCCGGTGCCGGCATAAAGGTCGAGCACGCGCGAACCGCGAATCAAGTCAGCTGACTCAAGAGCCGAGAACAAGGCTTCGCGCACCCGATCGCTCGTGGGCCGGGTGCCTTGTTTGGGAACTTTGAGCTCTCTGCTCCCGGCAAATCCGGCAATGATGCGCGTCACCTCTCTAGCGTAGGGGTAGCGCGCCTACGCTGAAAGGGTGAATAGCTCGCCCCTCGACGTCAAGCTTGACGGCATCGTGGGTGGCAAGACCGCAACCGCGCTCGCCAAGGCCTTTGGCCTGAAAACGGTGGGCGATCTGTTGGGTCACTATCCGCGTCGCTATGCGAAGCGCGGCGAACTCACGTCAGTGGCCGACGTGCCCCTTGACGAGAACGTCACGATTGTGGCTGAGGTCATGGATGTGCGCACGCGCCCCATGCGCGCCAAGCGGGGGTCGATTCTTGAGGTGCGCATCACCGACGGCTCGGGTGGCACGATTACGCTGACCTTCTTTAATCAGGCCTGGCGCGAGCGTGACCTACCGCCGGGCTCGCGAGGCATCTTTGCGGGCAAGGTCAGTCGCTATCGGGGAACGCTGCAATTAGCGCATCCGGATTACGAACTTTTTGAGGATGACGCGGCAGACGTCGATGCCGAAGCGTGGGCCAAGCAGCCCATTCCGCTGTATCCCGCGACATCAACGTTCACCAGTTGGCAGCTGGCCAAGACCGTCGCCCTCGCCCTGCCCGGTCTGACCGAGTTGGCTGATCCGCTGGCGGGCGTCGTGAGCGATGACGAGCGCGCGTCGCGTGGGCTCATTCCTTTCGCTCAGGCGTTGCAGTGGGTGCATCAACCGGCAGAGGATGCGCAGTGGCAGGCCGCGCGCGATACCCTGCGCTTCATTGAGGCTCTGGTCTTGCAGACGGCGCTGCTCGAACG
>WLNS01000111.1 GCA_009699665.1 Actinomycetota bacterium | reverse complement strand
GAGCAACCGGGTTATTCCGTCACGTGACCGGGTGCGCTCCTGATCGAAGCCAATTGAATCGCGCACCTGTGACTGCACGCCGTCAGCACCAATCACGAGATCAGCTTTTCGGGTTTCCCCCGAAGCGAGTGTCACCGTTCCCTTCGGATCGGCAGAGACAACCTCAGAGTCGACGATGATTTCGACACCCGCCGCCATGGCACCGCGGGTCAGTACCTCGTGCAGGTCTTGACGTGTCATGGAGCGCCAGGGCAATCCACCGAAATCCTCTTTTGACACAACGACGTTGTTCATGCGCGTCTCGTACCACGGCGGCACCATCGACACCGCCTCAAGTTCCCCGAGAATTCCAAATGCCTTGAGAACCTGCAGGCTGTTGTTCCAGAGCACGATGCCCGCGCCGAAGGCGCGAAGTTCCGATGACTTCTCGTGCATGGTGACCGACCAACCCTGCTGTGCGAGGCCAATCGCCGCCGTGAGGCCGGCAAAGCCAGCACCGGCAATTTCAACGTGTCGCTGTGAATTCATGTTGATACGTCAACTCTCTTGTCACAGGGTTCGCAACGCCGAAAATTCGGCGAGGCCCGTGCAATTATTCTGCCATCATAAATGCCCATGTTTGCACAATGCAATAGCAAAATTTCATAAAGTAAGAATAAGGTAACTTTTTGGTACGAAAACGGCGCCCGTAACTCTCCCCAGGGAAGCCGGGCGCCGCTCACGAGGTTTAGCTAATGGCGCGTGTGGCCACCGTCGACCACGAGCAGTGATCCGGTGACCCAGCGCGCTTCTTCGGTCGTGAGGAAGGCCACCGCGGGAGCAATGTCTTCTGGCTGTCCCTTGCGATCAATGGCCTGCATAGGCACGACGTAACCGAAGCCCTCGTTGTGGGGACTTACCTTAACCCCGTCGCTCTCGGTCAAGCCCGGGGCAACCGCATTGACCGTGATGCCGTATTGCCCAACTTCAGAGGCGAGGCTGCGGGTGAAGCCGATGACGGCACCCTTGGAGGCCACATAGTGGGCCAAGTTTGGTGTGCCCGCAACAAAGACATTCGACGCGATGTTGACAATGCGACCATAACCGGCCTCTTTCATCACGTCACCGACGGCGCGACACATCAGGAACAGGCCATCGACGTTGACCGCCATGACGCGACGCCATTCGGCAAAGGTGAGCTCCATCCACGGAACGAAGGGAACGATCGCGGCATCGTTGACCAGGATGTCGATGCGACCGTACGTCTCCATGACGGTCGCGACGAGGGCGGCCACATCAGCCTCCTGGCTAATGTCGACCTTCACCGCCAGACCACCCAATTCGGCGGCCACCTCTGTGGCCTTCTTTTCGTTCATGTCTGCGATGACCACGGTCACGCCGTTAGCGGCAATGCGCGTGGCAATGGCCTTGCCAATTCCCTGGGCAGATCCGGTGATGATTGCAACTTGCTTGTCTGACTTAGCCATGAGGCCGTGCTCCTTTGTGTGGGGTGTCGACGTTTCTTAGCGAATAGCGAATAGCGAATAACGGTGAACGATGTTGATGATGCGGTGGCCTTATCCGCCGTATGACTCGGGCGCCTTCTTCCAATCGACAAAGGGAACCATGTCGTGCGACGGGAACAGGTCGGCGTCGTGCACCTTGGCCAAGTGCTTCAGACGGCGAATCGATTCAACCGACGCCACGGGATCGAGGTGGAAGCCGGCAATGACCTCTTTTTCTAGGCTCTCGTTTGTGTAGGCCGCGTCGCCGGCAAAAAGCATCGAGCGGGATTTCTTCATCTCGAGCAGCATCGAGTAGTGGCCCGCCGTGTGCCCGGGTGTCTCGAACAGGCGAAGACCGGGAACGAGCTCGTAGTCGTCACCCGCGATGACCTTGTATTTTGCCGTGCTGTCAAAAGACTTGTCTGAGTAGCCCAGGTGTTCGAAGGGCTCGGGTGCTCGCAGGTGCCTAATTTCTTCTTTGTGCACGATGGTGGTCGCATGGGGGAAGAGCTTGTTGCCGCCAACGTGATCAAAATGGAAGTGTGAGTTGATCACGATGTCGACGTCGCTGGGCTTGAGTCCGGCGAGCTTCAGGGCGCCCAACATGGTCTGGTCTTCCGTTTGCTCGGGCAACTCGAACGGAAGAACCTTCTGAACGTGCTCCATGTCGAAACCCGTGTCGTAGATAATCACCGCGTCTGTGTGCTTGATCAGCACACTGTAGACGGGGAAGCGCACCGGGGTGCCGATGTCAAAGTGCCACAGCACCTGAGATCGGTCGATAACCAAGCTGCCGTGGTCGAGAAGGTAAACCTGTGGGTCACTCATGACGGTGTCTCTTTCCTCTGTATTGGTCTTATTCGACGCACAGCCTGCGCGCGGGTGTTTACCTTCGCACGCACGATGACGTTTGACGTGGGCGACATGGTTATCGGGGATTGCTGAGTTATTACATTCACAGAATGCATCTTCAGTATCTGAGAACTAGAGCAATAGTGTCAAGGTTTCGCCCGTCGCGATCACTGCTTGTTGTAGGGCACCCAGACGTAGCAGTGGTCGAGCATGGGCTCTTTCGAAAAATCTCCGATACACCACATGTCCTTGTAGCGATCAATTGTTCCCTGCTTGTAATGGACGCGACAAATTGTTCGAAAGACCGTGGGGAATCCCTTATCGGTCAGCAGGTGCGCTCGCGGATCACCGCACGACGGGTCTCCTGTCATGTCAGACACCTTTGCGTCCCGGGCGCTCATGGCCTGAATCTCTGCAATGGCGCGCTCATTCAGCGGATCGGTTGCGCAGCCACTGAGGGCAAGCGCGATGACGGCGATGAGGGGCACAATTAAGCGACGGACCATGTCGGTGACGATACACGCTCGTGTGGGAGAGTAGAACTACGGCGGAAAATAATCGTCAACGAACGGACCCTGAAATGAGCGATCGCGGCAGTAGCGACGGCACACCCCGCGGACGCCCATCGGGTCGGCCAGAGCGCGGAACGAACCCGCGGACCGGTTCGGCACGCCCTGCTTCAGCGCGCCCGGCTTCAGGCGGACCGGCCTCGGCGCGGCCTCGCCGAGAGGGTGACGCTTCGGCACGCCCAGCACGTCCCGCACGCTCCGGTGACGATCGGCCTCGCTCAGATAAGCCGCGTTCGGATAAGCCTCGCTCGGATAAGCCTTACGGTGACCGGGCTCGTCCCGACCGGCAAACCCGTGATGGTGACCGTCGCCCACCTCGTGATGGTGACCGCCGCCCGCCGCGTGACGGTGACCGAGCGCGCGTCGACAGAAACTCGCGTGACGGTGATCGTCGCCCACCGCGCGAAGAGCTCACGCCCGAAGAACTCTTGCGCCTGGAGTTGCGCCCGGTTCGTGCTCGCCACGATGATCCAGAAATAGCCGAAGGTCTCGAAGTATCTGAGCTTCACCCCTCGGCACGCAACGAATTAAAGGCATTGGCGCCCGAGAATGCAGAGTTCGTGGGGCAGCACTTGGCCATGGCGGCGCGTCTCATCGACGTCGATCCGGAATTGGCGCACCTGCACGCGATCTCTGCCTCGCGCCGAGGGGGACGCATCGCGTCTGTGCGCGAAACCCTCGGGCTCACGGCATACACAATCGGTGACTTCGCTCTCGCGCTTCGCGAGTTGCGCACGTTTCGGCGCATCTCTGGATCGTTTGACCAGGTGGCACTCGAGGTCGATTGCGAGCGGGGCCTCGAAAGACCCGATCGCGCACTCGAACTGGGACGCTCGGTAGATCGCTCGAAGCTTTCCGACCTCGCTGCCGCGAACCTCGCCATCGCGATGTCGGGCGCCCGACTCGATCAGGGCAATGCTCAGCTCGCGCTCGCCGAACTCGAAATACCCCAGTTGCAACCCGATACCGCGTTCGCCTACAGCCCGACCCTCTTTTCGGCGTATGCCGAAGTGCTGACCGAACTGGAGCGCATCAGCGAGGCGAGCACATGGCTTGCCCGAGCCGATGCGGCGCAGCAGGCGCTCGATGACGCGTATGGCACCCCTGAGGAAGCAGAGGAGTTCGAGGTGTTTACCGAGTACGAAGAACCCGCGGAGGCACCCCAGAAAGACGGGGAATAGTGGCCATATTCCCCAAACGGAATGTACCCAGCGTGTCTCCGCTCGACGGTGTCGAAGCACTCTTTGTTGATTTGGATGGCGTCGTCTACGCGGGAGCGGCTGCCGTGCCGCACGCCGTTGAGAACATAAATCGTGCCGCCGGTGAGATGCCCGTCGGGTACATCACCAATAACGCATCTCGCACGGCAGACTCGGTGGCTCACCATTTGCAGGATTTAGGCATTGACTGCGCGTCGAGCGACATTGTGACGTCACCGCAGGCTGCCGTCGAGCTCGTGCAGGGCATGGTTCCGCCGGGAAGCGTGATTCTGGTCGTGGGCGGCGAGGGGCTCACGCATGAGGTGTTGCGTGCGGGCTTTGTCGTCACCGACTCGGCGCTTGACAATCCTGTTGCCGTGATGCAGGGGTTCTCGCCCGACGTGGGCTGGACGCATTTGGCCGAGGCAGCTTTCGCGCTCAACGCCCGACCCGAGGGATATCCCGATGGCATTCCCTGGATTGCGACAAATATGGACTGGACTCTTCCGGTCGAGCGGGGCACGGCTCCGGGAAATGGGACTCTGGTCTCGGCGGTTC
>WLNS01000110.1 GCA_009699665.1 Actinomycetota bacterium | reverse complement strand
CTGTTCATCATCAGCGGTGGCCTGATTGGGCTAGCTGCTGCCATGGACATGCTTGGGCTGTGGGGCTATGTGCGATCGAACTGGAATCCCGAGTATGGTGCCGCGGTCATTCCCTTTGTTTTCTTAGCGCGCCTCAATGTGCTGGGATCCATCCCTTTTGTGGCGTTCTACGCGATAGTCGCCAACGGCGGTCAGATTGCGGCTCAAGACAGCGACCTGTCGACCGACTTTATTCTCGTGCTGGTGGCCCTGATTCTGATTTTCATGTCGATTATTGAGTACATCGGCACCCGCCGCGACCTCGGGCAGAGTTACCTACCGCCGGGCCTGAAGACGTCTGTGGCGCAAATCTTCGGAAGGAAAAAGAGCTCATGACCGATATCTTTTCAGAGCCGTTCGTCATCGCTTTTATTCTGGGGTGTATCACGGGTGCCATTCCCCTGCTGATCGCGTCATTGGGCGAAACCATTGGCGAGCAGTCGGGCGTGCTCAACCTGGGCATCGAAGGAATGATGCTCATCGGCGGTTACGTCGCTTTTGTCACGACACTTTCGACCGGATCGTTCCCGCTCGGTCTCATCGCGGGAACGCTCGCCGGCATGGCCACCTCGGTGATCATGATGGTGCTCAACACCTGGCTCGGCCTCAACCAGATTGTGATTGGTTTAGCCATTACGCTCGCCGGAGGCGGAATTACTGGCGTTCTCTACAACGTGTATTTTAAAGACACCCCGCGCCTGGGCAAAGAAGACATGCTCGCCATTCCTTTCCTGTCAGATCTGCCGTATGTGGGCAAGTCACTTTTCACCCAATCGCCGATGTTCTATCTCTCGTTTGTGCTGGCGGGCCTGGTGGCTTGGATGCTGCTGCGAACAACCGCTGGCCTGCGCTTCCGCGCGGCAGGCCAGAACCCGAACTCACTCGATGCGGCCGGCGGTAACGTTGTCGTGACCCGTTCGGCTGCCGTGCTTCTGGGCGGAGCCTTTTCAGGGCTCGGCGGTGCCTATCTCGCCATAATCTCGGCCGGAACCTTCACACCGTTCATGACACACGGCTTGGGCTACATCGCCATCGTGGTGACCATGCTCGCGCGCGGAAGAATCGTGTGGGTGATTCTCGTCTCGTTCCTCTACGGCGTCACCGTGGCCCTGGGCACGGTGTTGCAACTCACGAGCTTCAGTTTGCCGACCGACGTCATCAAGATGTTCCCCTTTATTGTGGTCATGATTGTGCTCATTGCGTTTGCTCGCGGCTCATACGTGCCCCCAGCACTGGGTGAGCCGTATACCCGCGGTGCGCGCTAAGCGATGACTGACCCACGTATGCTCCCCCAGGTGATAAACCGCTGGGCAATGTACCGCTGGGCAATGTACCGCTGGGCGATGTACCGCTGGGCGATGCCCCGACCGAACAGCCGAACAAACAAACCGAAGGACGCGACAGCATGATCTATGGCCTTGATTTCACGCTCTCGGCAGGACCGGTGATGGCGACGCCGCGCACGCAGGCCGCCCTCGGCAAGCCGATCATGTACCACTATGACCCCGAATTTTTTGCCACGTTCCGTCGGGTAGAGAAGAAGGCGGCACAGGTTTTTGACACCAAGAATCAGATCATCGTGATGCAGGGTGAAGCGATTCTCGCGCTCGAGGCAGCCGCGCGATCCATGGTCACACCGGGTATGAAGGTGCTCAACCTCGCCCAGGGCGTTTTCGGCAAGGGCATGGGCTACTGGCTCACGAGCTTTGGGGCCGAACTACACGAGATCGAGGTGCCCTACAACGAGGCCGTTGATCCCCAGCAGGTCGAGGATTACCTCAAGACGAATCCCGACATTCAGATGATCACGATTGTGCACTCTGAAACCCCCTCGGGAACCATCTCGGACTGCGCGGCGATTGGCAAGATTGCCAAGAAGTACGGGGTCATGACGCTGGTGGATGCCGTGTCGTCGGTGGGTGGCCTCGAGTTCCAGACCGATAAGTGGGGCCTCGACGTGTGCATTACCGGCGCACAGAAGTGTCTCGGCGGCCCGGCCGGTATCGGGCTGATGTCGATTTCGGATCGCGCCGAAAAGCACATGCGAGCCAACCCGAACGCGCCACGCGATTCTTTTCTGTCGATTCTCGACTGGTACGACAAGTGGCTCGGACAAGAGCGCTTTCCGTTCACGCCCTCGGTTTCAGACATGTACGGAGTGGAATCAGTGCTCGACCAGGTGCTCGAAGAGGGCGTCGATAACAGCATCGCGCGACACGCCGCGTCGGCCCGGGTCACCCGCGCCGGCGTGCGCGCAATGGGCCTCGAACTGTGGCCCGTCAACGAGAAAATCTCGGCAAACTGTCTCACGTCAATTCGCCTGCCGGATTCGGTCAACGACGTGCAGGTGCGCGAGCTCGTGCGTAATCGCTATGGCGTCATGCTCTCGAGTGGTCAGGGGGCCGGAAACCTCGCCCGCATCGCCCACATGGGCCCCAGCGCCAACGGCTTGTACCCTGTTGTCGGTCTCAGCGCCCTGGGGCAGGGTCTGCGCGACTTGGGTGTGAAGGTCGATGTGGGTGCCGGCGTCGACGCCGCCATGACTGAACTGGGTAAGCAACGAGGAGGCAAGAAATGACGAGCGGAAAGCAGATTCCGGCCACGCGAGCTGGCGTGATAATCACCACGAAAGACGTGCGTGTATCGACCGCGTTCTATTCCGAACATTTGGGATTCGACGTCGAGGCGACCTTCGACGAGCCGCCCTATGTGATTCTGCAGCGCAACGGCATGCGCCTTTCGCTGAACCAGGCGGCCCCGCCCGCCGATGACCTCCCGGCTTTCGCCATGAGTCCCATAGCGACACCGGCGACTCCCCCGCTGATGCTCGTGCTCGAGGTCACCGATATCGATGATGTCTTTGCGGGCCTGGTCGCGGCTGGCGTAAAGATTGAGTCCGAGGTGTACCATCCGCCGTGGGGTGGCGCTCGATTCTTTATTTCTGATCCCGACGGTTACGTCATCGAAATCGAGCAGTTCTAGTGCGCGCCGTCGTTTTGCACGGTCCCGAGAAACTCTCGGTCGACACCGTTGCCGATCCAAAAATCCTTGCACCCACTGATGCGATTGTGCGCGTGACGCACTCGGCCATCTGCGGCGCAGACCTGCACCCCTATCACGGCCATGCGCCCGGTTTTGAGTCGGGCACCGTGCTGGGTCACGAGTTCGTGGGCACTGTGGTTGAGCGAGGCGCTGCGGTCACGTCGGTTGAGATAGGTCAGCGTGTGGTGAACACCAGCATGACCTCCGACGGCTCGTGCATTCACTGTCGGGCTGGACGCTTTACCCAGTGTGATGATCGCTCACTCTTTGGCTATTCAGGCATCTATCCCCGCCTCGACGGTGGCCAGGCAGACTTCGTGCGTGTGCCCATGGCTAACCGATCTCTCTTCGCGGTGCCCGACGGTGTTTCGAGCAACGATGCCGTCTTTGTCGCCGACATCCTGCCCACCGGTTTTGCTGCGGTGCAACGCAGTGGTGCAACCAACGCAGACGTCGTCGTGGTTCTGGGCTGCGGTCCCGTTGGACTCATGGCCGTCATGTGTGCCGTCGGTCCGGCGCGGGCGGTCGTGGCAGTAGACGGCATCGCCGTTCGTCGCGAACTCGCCGAAAAGCTGGGTGCACAATCGGTGACCCCCGAGGCGGCCGCCGACCTCGTCAACAATCTGACTCACGGCCTGGGTGCCGATGCCGTGATTGAGGCCAGCGGAAGTCCCCACGCGCTGCAGGCGGCCTTCGGGCTGACTCGAGCTCAAGGGGTCATCTCGGTCGTCGGAGCCCACTTTGAACCCGACTTTCCGATCGACAACGGTGTGATGTTCGCCAAGGAACTCTCGCTCGTCTTCTCGATTGGCAACCCGACCCGCGATCGAGAAAAACTCATGGACGCCGTCTTAGCCGGCAAGTTCACGCCGTCGCAGATATTGACGCACTCGATCTCGATTGATGACGCCGTGCATGCCTATGAGCGTTTCGATGCGAAAGAGATGACGAAAGTGATTCTCACGACCGAATAGTGCGTTAACAACAAAAAGGGCCACCCGATTGCTCGGGTGGCCCTTTTATAAATTAAGTCCGGCGGTGTCCTACTCTCCCACAGGGTCCCCCCTGCAGTACCATCGGCGCTGAGAGTCTTAGCTTCCGGGTTCGGAATGGGACCGGGCGTTTCCCTCTCGCTATGGCCGCCGAAACACTATTGATGTATCAAAGTGAAACGTGCGCTATGTGCGCAGGTTCTCGACCGTACATCGAGAACCACTCAGTGGACGCGAACATCAGGCCACACAACCCAGCCTTACAACGGATTGTGTGTAGTGATTTCAAATTATTGGCTTATTAGTACCGGTCAGCTGCATGGGTCTTTAGTCCCCACTTCCACATCCGGCCTATCAACGCAGTCGTCTACTGCGAGCCTCTCCCCCGAAGGGATGGAAAACTCATCTCGAAGTCGGCTTCCCGCTTAGATGCTTTCAGCGGTTATCCGTTCCCAACGTAGCTAATCAGCGGTGCTCCTGGCGGAACAACTGACACACCAGAGGTTGGTCCGTCCCGGTCCTCTCGTACTAAGGACAGATCTTCTCAATTTTCCTGCGCGCGCAGAGGATAGGGACCGAACTGTCTCACGACGTTCTAAACCCAGCTCGCGTACCG
>WLNS01000011.1 GCA_009699665.1 Actinomycetota bacterium | reverse complement strand
CGGATAACGATTTCGATAGCCGATGGGCAGTTCAACCTGACGCAGGAGCTCTTCGACGCGACGGTCCAGCTCATTTCCGCGAGCTTCACCGGCCAGATACAGTGGCTCGCCGATGCTTTCGCCGATGGGCCAGCGCGGGTTGAGTGACGACCCCGGATCCTGAAAAACGATTCCCGTCTTGCGGCGCACCGGGCGAAGGCCCTTGCCCCGAGCGCCGGTGATGTTCACCCCGACCACCTCGAGGGTGCCTTCCTTGACGGGAAGCAGACCTACGGCCGCTCGCCCCAGTGTGGTTTTGCCCGATCCAGACTCGCCCACGAGTCCCACCGTCTCGCCGGGATACACGTCAAACGTGATGCCCTCGGCGGCGCGAAAAGCCGGCACGCGTCCGCGCTTCGGATACTCGATGGCCACGTCACGAAAGCTGAGTGCGGGCGTAGCCGTCGCTTCGTGCGCTGCGAGGGGCGCCGTGGGCGGCTCGCTTGCCGTAAGCAGTCGGGGCACCGCCGCCAAGAGCGACTTTGTATAGGCGTGCTTCGGCGACCGAAAGATGTCGATCGTATCGCCGGTCTCAACCGTCACACCGTCTTTCATCACCACGACACGGTCTGCCATATCGGCAACCACACCCATGTCGTGCGTAATCAGGATGATGCCGGAATCAAGTCGCTCGCGAAGTGAACGCAGCAGGTCGAGAATCTCGGCCTGAACGGTGACGTCGAGCGCCGTGGTGGGCTCATCCGCGATAAGGAGCACGGGGTCACAGGAAATCGCCATGGCAATCATGGCCCGCTGCCGTTGACCGCCCGACAACTGGTGCGGGAACTTGCGGAACGACGTAGTCGGATCAGGCATCTCGACTTTCGCGAGAAGGTCAATGGCGCGCAGCTTGGCGTCGGCGGGGCTGATGTCAAAGTGCGTGCGCAAGACCTCCACAATCTGAAAGCCCACGGTATAGACGGGGTTCAGCGCCGTCATGGGCTCTTGAAAGATGAAAGCGATTTCTTTGCCGCGGACCTGCCGTAATTCTGAGATCTTGAGCCCCAGAAGCTCACGTCCCAGCAACGTGACCGAACCACTCGTGCGGGAATTCTCGGGAAGCAGGCCGAGCAGCGCCATGGCGCTCGTGCTCTTGCCCGACCCAGACTCGCCCACGATGGCGAGCGTCTCGCCACGTCGCACCTCAAACGAGACATTCTTGGCAGCCGGATACATTGTTCCGTCCACCCAAAAATCGACGTTGAGGTCGGTAACGCTCATCACGGTCTCAGTCTTTTGCGGCCATGCCATCTGCCCCACCGCCTCTCGCGTGTGTCATGCTGGCTGCGTGCAGCAACCGACGACTACCTTTCGCCCCAGTTTTGGGCGCATCCTGACCGTCGTGATCATTGCCCTGATGCTGACGGCCGTCGGCGGATTCATCTTTAGCGCCGATATCTCTGGGGCCCTGCACTACGGTCCCCTGCTCGCCTTCGTGAGCTTCGGCACCTGGCTGCTCTACTGGCAACCGGCCGTGGTCGTGCAGAGCGACCAGGTCACGGTGATCAACGTGGGGCGCACCTGGGTGATCCCTTTTCGTCGGCTCACCGGAGTCGAAACGCAGTATTCGCTGCGCCTGGTCACGGACAGTGGCACCGTGACCGCGTGGGCAGCACCGGCGCCCGGCCGGCATCAGACGCTCAGCCTCAGCCTCGCCGACTTTCGCACGCTGCGCCGAGGCAAGGCGGTCGAGAACGTGCGGCCCGGCGACGCGCCCAACACCGAGAGTGGATCTGTCGCGTTTGTGGTGCGTCGACGTTGGGAAGACACGCTGGCTCATTCTGAGCCCGAGACCAACCCACCCGTGACCAGGTCGTGGCACGTTCCGCTGCTGGTGATAGCCGCTGCACTGTTGGTGGCCAGCATCATTGGCGTGGTGACCGCCTGAAGGTAGCATCACTATCCCCGCGCTCATGATGACTCCGTCTGCTCGGCTCGGGCCATGTTCTTAGCCGAGGGCATGCGTTTTTGTCTCGGGTCAAAGGCGTCGCGCAAACCATCGCCGATAAAGTTCACGCACAGGGCGATCGTAATGATGAAGACACCCGGCCACCAGAACAACCAGGGGCGCGTGGCAAAAGCGACCTGGTTCTCGCTGACAATCTTGCCGAGGGACGTGTCCGGGGCCTGAACGCCGTATCCCAAGAAGCTCAGTCCCGTCTCAATGAGAATCGCGGCGGCCATAAGCAGGGTCGCGTTGACGATGATGACACCCATCGCGTTGGGCAGAATGTGGCGGAAAATAATTCGGCGGTCGCTGGCACCCGCAACGCGGGCGGCATCGACAAACTCGCGTTCCCGCAATGACAGGAATTCTCCTCGGACGAGCCGGGCCAGTCCCGTCCACACGACCGCACCCAGCACAAGAGCCAAAACGGGCGCGCCGGCAATACCCACGGTGCGGCCGAGCACGGCTCCGATCACGATGACCGGAATCGTGATAACCACGTCGGTAAAGCGCATCAGCGTCGAGTCAACGCCGCCCCGGTAGTACCCAGAAACCGCGCCGATGACGGTGCCGAGAACAGTGCCCATGATGCCCACAATGACCATGATCATGAGTGACTGCTGGGTTCCGCGCATCACGACCGCAAAAATGTCGCGGCCAATCTCGTCTTGTCCGAACGGATGGTTGCCAAACGTAAACGCCGCAAAGTCGATGGTGGGTAGCCCACCATTCTCAATGACCACTGCTTGAACCCAGCTGTACTGCCACCAGCCGCCCACGTGCCAGTCGCCGATCACAAAACCAACCGAGGTAAAAGCCAGCAGCACAACAAATGCCAAGACGACGAGTGAAATCATGGCTCCGCGGTGCCGCACGAAACGGCGCCGAACGATCTGCCCCTGCCCCAGACCCTCGATCTCTTTGAGGGCGATGGCGTTCTCATTAGTTTCTTCGGCGATGCTCGGTGTCGGATCGGGCATCGGCGGCCTCGTGCCGCGAATCACGAGAGCCTGATTCGGGGATCAAGACCGGCATAGACAATGTCGGCAAAAAGATTGAACAAAATTGCGAGCGAACCGGTGACCAAGAAGAACGCCATCACCGGATTCGGATCGACGTTATCGAGTCCATATTGAAAGAGTGCTCCCATGCCCTTCCAGCCAAAGACGCGTTCGGTAATCACCGCGCCGCCAATAATGCCGCCAATGTCGAACGCCACAATCGTCGCAATGGGAATAAGCGCGTTCCGAAAGCCGTGACGCACGACCACGGTGCGCTCGGTGAGCCCCTTGGCGCGCGCAGTGCGAATGTAATCCTGATTCATCACTTCGAGCAGACTTGCCCGTGAATAGCGCGTGTAGGTGGCAAACGAGATGAGAATGAGTGCAATCGTGGGAAGCAACAGGTGCGTGAAAGTGTCTACCATGTGCACCCACATTGTGCCCTCGAGGCCCGGGGTCTGCGAACCAATGGTGGCAATCGGCCGACCCTTGACCCGTTCTGACCCCGCGTAATCGTCCCAGACATACATCATGCGGTCGACAATGATGATGAATCCCATCAGCAGGCCCACAATGGTCGCTGTCCTAGCGACGGGCAGGCGCTCGGGCTTGCCCATGAACCAGCCGATGAAGAAACACGCCAGCAAAGTACCTACGGCAAGCAGCGCAAAGCTCCACGGCTCGAGATAGAACGAGAAGCCGTAGAGGAACGGGAAGTAGATGGCGCAGCCCACACCCACCACGATGAGCGAGGCATAAAGCGCCCGCCGGTTTCGCAACCCCGTCGACACCGCCGTGACACCGAAGGCGATCGCGGCTCCGGTGACGAGCAAGCCCACGATGCCGATGTGGGGGTAGGTGAACCAGTTGGAAAGCTTGAGATAGATCAGCATGGCGGCACTCGCCGCGAGGGCGATCAGGAACGTCCACAAGCGTGCACGGCCGCGCCACGGTAAAACAATCATCCAGAACACGCCCAAAAGGGGAGCACACACGGCGATAAACCACCACGGTATGTCGGGCGCCGAAAGAAAGTCATTGACCCCGATAGCGAGGTACTGCTTGAGCAAAACAGCTACCCAAAAGATGGGCAACGAAAAGAACAAAAATGAAACGAACGTCACGCCGTAGTCGTAGGAGCTGTACTGACGCAAAGCAGTCGTGATACCCACGAGCAGGCCCAGGATTATCGCGGCTACCGAGGCAAACGTCACGAGCTGCAACGTCGACGACGCCGCCTGGCCCAACAGAACCGACACCGGCTGGTTTTGAATAGTGACACCCAGATCGCACTGGCCGATAAAGCACTTGCCCACGCCGCCGAGCCAAATGAAGTAGCGCAGATAGACGGGAACATCGAGGTGTAGCAGTGCTGTGCGTGAGGCGATGAGCTGTGCCTTCTGCGGCGACGTGCTCGTGCGCAGGTCCGCCAGCGGATCACCCGACATGGCGGTCAGGACATACATGATGTAGGTCGCCGCTAGGAAAATGAGGAGGGAGGCAAGAAGACGGCGCAGAACAAATGATGTCATTCTTTCGCTTCCTCTCCGGTGAGTCGTTCCATGCTAACCACAAAAGGCTGTGGGCGTCGAAGCCGAAACTTCGACGCCCACAGGCGATTTTTTGTCGCTATCCGCTACCTACTTGGAAACGGGTGCCCACTCCCAGAAGTTCCAGAAGAACGTGGGCGCCAGGGGCGCCGACGTCACGTTGGCGATCTTGGTCTGATCGAATGCCGTTACCGCGGGGAACTGGAATACGGTGACACCGTAGTAGTCCGACCAGACAAGCTTGTCGATCTGCTGCTGCAGAGTAATCTGCTTGGCCGCATCGAACGTGCCGTCGAGTTCATCGAGCAACGTGTCTACCTCAGGATTGCTGTAGAAGTTCAGGTTGTTGATGCCACCGGAGTGGAACGTCGGGCTGCTCTGCGTCACACCGAGGCTGGTGTTCTGCCAGGCGAAGAGCGCGGCGTCATAGACGCCCGGCGTACCCAGCAGGCCACCCCAGTCGGGACTCGAGCAGTCGGTTACATTGAAGCCGGCGAGGGCACCCGACTGCTGAATGAGCGCGAACTCGTTGGCGCGACGAGTGTTCGTCGAGCTGAACAGCATGCAGACCTCGGGGTTGGCCACTCCGGACTCGGCGATCAGGGCCTTTGCGCCCTCAATGTCAACGTCAGCGTATGCAGACGATCCATTGTTCTTGACCGAGTCGTCGTATCCCGCAGCACCGGGTAGGAACAGTTGCGAGTTACGCACCTGAGCCTCAGGGTTCAACGGAACGATGAGCTTGTCGACAATCTCTTGCCGAGGAATGACCATCATGAAGGCCTGGCGGAGCTTGGGGTTGGACATGGTTCCGCTCTTGCCATCGGCGAACTGCAGGTCGATGTGCTCATAACTGCCCTCGATGCTCAGCAGTGTGGTGACGGGCAGAGCCTTGAGTGCATCGGCCACGTCGGCCGTTGCCTGTGGCGAGATAATCTGCACCTCACCGTTCTGCAGGGCCTGAACAGCAGCCATCGGGTCGGGAATGAAGCGAACGGTGATCTCTTCAACCTTGGGCTTGTGAGCACCGCGGTATTCCTTGTTGGCCGTCAGGGTGATGTACTGGTCGGCAACAAAGTCACTAATCACGTAGGGGCCATTGGCGACCAAGAGGTCCTTGTCCGTCGGCATTTCGGTGAAGTCATAGCCGGTGTTCCAGAAGTTGGAGATGGCGGCGAGAGCCGTAACATCTTTGTCTTGGATGGCCTTGAGCACGGCGGCTGCGCCGTCAGCGTTCGAGGTGGCACCCAGCGCCTTCTTGCCGATGACGTGGGCCGGAAGACCGACACCAAACGCGAGCTCCCAGTCAACGTAGGGCTTCGAGTAGGTCAGCGTGACGCTCTTGCCGTCAGAACTCACCTCGGGCACGGCAGTTACCAGACCCAGACCCGTGGGGTCATCCGGGGTAGCACCGGAGTCAAAGTAGATGACGTCTTTGGGCTGCTTGCCGTTGAGGGCACCGGTGTCAGGATCCGTGTATTCGGTGGGGTCGAACGTGGTGTCGTTATAGGAACCACCGACGGCAACC
The DNA here is from genome assembly GCA_009699665.1 of Actinomycetota bacterium. Lineage (GTDB taxonomy): Bacteria > Actinomycetota > Actinomycetes > Actinomycetales > Microbacteriaceae > UBA963. The sequence goes on along the minus strand of WLNS01000011.1, from coordinate 13,294 downwards.
CAGGTGAGCATGAGGTCGGCGGCCGTCACGGGCTCACCATCAGACCAACGCGCGGTATCTGCCAGCGTGTACTTGACCACGAGTGGTTCGTCAGAAATCTTCTCGTATGTTCCAAAGGACGTGTCCAACTGGAGCTCGGGAACATCGTTGTAGAAGTTGAACGACGAGCCGGTCATGTAGGTGATGTTGGCGTTGGCCGCCGCGTTTCCGTATGACGTGCTGACGTTGTACGAATAGAAGGGCTGGTTCCATGCCACAGAAAGGCTGGAGCCGGTCACCACCTCAGACTGGGGGGCACACCCCGAGAGCACGAGCACTGCGGTCGCCGCGACAGCGACGATGGCAGCTATACGAGATTTTTTCACTTGTTGCCTCCGAAAAATACTTCTGCAGGGCATGGCAACTTTGCCATACGCGAATAAGACTACGAGAGGCTCGGCGTAAAAAGTAGCGTCGTTATGTTTTCGTTACTTGCTTCGGGGCGCGTTCGGGGGGAAAGCCTATACTCGGGACGTGCCTGAACACATGACCACATGGCCCGCCGAGTCACGACGCAAGCGTGCCGTCGCCGAGGTTGTCATCGTGCTGGCGCTCTCACTCGGTCAGTCGGCGCTCTACTCAATCGTCAACATCGTTCAGCGTCTGTCCCGAACGCAAGCCCTGGCTGATCAAACCGCCACCATCAACCCCCCGCGCGCCGAAGAGCCGATCTTCGACCTGATTTACCAAATCATGAACATCGGATTTGGGCTCGTGCCCGTGGTGCTGGTCATCTTCTTGCTCTGGCAACCGGGGCGTCCTCCGTTCCGGGCATTGGGCTTCGACCTTCGGCGACCCGCGCGCGACGTGGGCTGGGGTGTCGTGCTCGCCGCAGCCATTGGCATTCCGGGCATCCTGCTCTATCTCGTCGGCCACGCCCTCGGCATCACCGTCACGATTGTTCCCACGGCGCTGGGCGCCTACTGGTGGACCCTGCCCGTGCTCATTCTGGCGGCCGCGAAGGCAGCTCTCGAAGAAGAGATCATCGTGGTGGGCTACCTCTTCACCCGGTTGCGCGAGTTCGGTTGGAAACCCTGGGCGATCATCGGCTTCAGCGCACTTCTGCGCGGCAGCTACCACCTGTATCAGGGCTTCGGTCCGTTCATTGGCAACGTCGTCATGGGAATCGCGTTTGGATACGCCTATCAGCGCTGGGGCCGCCTGATGCCGCTCGTCGTGGCGCACTTCATTCTCGATGTGCTGTCATTCACCGGTTATGCGATTGTCGCCTCGATAGCGCCGGGGTTCCTGCCGGGAACGTAATCGCCCCGAACCCGCAAAACCGCCCTCGTGCACGAGGACGGCCTGCTGATTCCTCCCAAAAGAGATCTTTCTCAGGATAGTGAAGAATCGTGCACCCATGCACATCGGAGTATTCGCGTGTTCATGCGCGAACAGGGCTTATGCCCCGAAGCAGATTCGCCCACTTTCACGAGCTCCGAGAGCCCGACTCGAGACCGGCTCGACGAACAAGTAGTGCAGGTTCCGGTACTGCAACACACAGGTTGGCGTGGTTGGCTGAAGGAATGCCCCCCTTTTCGCCCAACACGGGCGCCTAATTTTGATGCGCTCAGATCCGAGTTCCGACGCCTACGTAGCGAGTCCGGGATGTCGTACGACGCGCTCGCTGAAAAGACGGGTGTCAGTCGGCGAACTTTGATCTCAGTTGAAAACGGGCAATCGAACGGCTCTGTTGAGACGTGGTATCGCATCACCGATGCATTCGGCATCAGTATGTCTGACCTCATGGCAACTCTTGATCGGACCGCCGGCAAGAAAAGCAACTAGGGCGAAGCAAAAGCCTCGGGCGGCGGGCACGCGCAGACAAGATTGCGATCCCCAAAGGCATTATCGACTCGGCGCACGGGGGGCCAGTACTTTGACCGCACCCGAGTGACGGTGGCCATATCGCGCACTTCACCGGCGAAGGGGTAGACGGCGCGCGCTCGGTCGTAGGGTCGATCCCACTCCCCCGTGAGATCAGCCGCCGTGTGCGGTGCGTTCACCAGAGGGTTATTGTCGGTCGGCCAGGTACCCGAAGCGACCGCGTCGGCCTCCGCGCGAATGGCCATCATGGCATCAACGAATCGCTCAATTTCTGCCAGGTCTTCACTTTCGGTGGGCTCTACCATCAGCGTGCCGGCAACGGGGAAACTCATTGTGGGGGCATGAAACCCGTAATCGATGAGACGCTTGGCAACGTCATCCACGGTGATTCCCGTGCGCTCAGTCAGGGGGCGAAGGTCGAGAATGCACTCGTGAGCGACGAGCCCGTTATCACCCGTATAGAGCACCGGATAGGCATCGGACAACCGGCGGGCAATGTAGTTGGCCGAGAGCACGGCCGTGGCCGTGGCTCGGCGCAGTCCCTCGGCTCCCATCATGCGCACGTATGCCCACGAGATCGGCAGAATGCTCGGGCTGCCAAACGGGGCGGCCGAAATCTGAGGGCCCCCGTGGTCGACGGTCGTCACACCGGCCTTCGCGAGCAGGGAGCGTCCCGGCAACGCGACGCCGCCAAAGCCCGGCAAGAAGGGAGCGAGGTGTGCCTTGGCTGCGACCGGTCCGACGCCCGGACCGCCACCACCGTGCGGAATGCAGAACGTCTTGTGCAGGTTCAGGTGCGACACATCGCCACCCAGATCGCCGTACCGGGCGAAACCGGTCATCGCGTTTAAGTTGGCGCCGTCAACATAGACCTGACCGCCGGCGTCATGCACGGCCCGCGTGATGTCCAAGATGTCGTGCTCATACACGCCATGCGTCGACGGGTAGGTAATCATCAGGGCCGCGAGGCGTGTGCCTGCCTCGCTAATTTTGCCACGGAGATCGGTAAGGTCTACGTTGCCACGGTCGTCGCAGTCGACGACGACGACACTCATTCCGGCGAGCACAGCGCTCGCAGCGTTCGTGCCGTGGGCACTTGACGGAATGAGACACACGGTTCGCGACGCATCACCGTTCGCCTGATGAAAAGCTCGAATGGCCAGCAAACCGGCGAGCTCGCCCTGACTGCCCGCATTCGGCTGCAGTGAGACAGAGTCGTAGCCCGTGACATCTATGAGCCACGTCTCGAGGTCGCGAATCAGGCGGTCATAACCGAGCGCGTCTGCCGCCGGCGCAAAGGGGTGCAGGCCCGAGAACTCGGGCCACGATACGGCGGCCATCTCGGTGGCCGCGTTCAACTTCATGGTGCACGAACCCAGCGGAATCATGCCGCGGTCGAGTGCGTAGTCGTAATCGGCCAAGCGCTTGAGATAGCGCATCATGCTGGTCTCTGACCTGTACGTGTTGAACACAGCGTGTGTCAAAAACGTGCTCGTGCGTTTCAGCGCCCCAGGCAGGGCTGAGCTACCGGTGGATGATCCGACCGATGGCGCAGATGCGGTCTTGTCGCTGAGTTGGCTGATCAGCGCATCAATCTCGGCCTCTGTCGTCGTTTCATCGACCGAAACGCAGACCCGCTCGGGTGTGCCTCCGAGCAGAAAGCCCGCGGCTCGCGCCGCTTCACGAATGGTCTGCGCGTCTGCGGCATCAAATGCGACGGTGTCGAAAAAGGCGTCGTGCAGCAGCACGCGCCCTGCGTCGACGAGCCCGCCGGCCAGACGGGTTGCTTTGGCATGAACCTCGCGGGCGATCTCACGCAGCCCGTCGGGGCCATGGTAGACGGCATACATGCCGGCCATGACGGCCAACAAAACCTGAGCGGTACAGATGTTGGACGTTGCTTTTTCGCGACGGATGTGTTGTTCGCGCGCCTGAAGGGTCAATCGATAGGCCGCATCACCGTTGGCGTCACGGCTCACCCCCACGAGACGACCCGGCATGCTGCGCTCGAGTCCAGATTTCACAGCGAGGTAACCCGCGTGCGGGCCACCGAATCCCAGCGGCACACCAAATCGCTGGCTGGTTCCCACCGCCACGTCGGCACCCAATTCGCCGGGCGAAGTCACGAGCGTGAGCGCGAGCAGGTCGGCGGCGACCACGACCGTTGCCCCGGCGGCTTTGGCCGCAGTAATCACCTGTCGCGGATCCCACATGTGTCCGGATGCGCCGGGATATTGAATAAAGAGTCCGAAGGCCTCGGGGATCGTAACGTTGGCGCCGCCGCCAGCCAGCTGACTGCCTGCGAGGTCGATAATGTCGATCGCGATGCCCAGGGGCTCGGCGCGTCCGGCCAACAGGGACAGCGTCTGCGGAAGCGCGTCGGCGTCGACGAGAAAAGTGTTCGACTCCGATGAAGATGCACGGCGAGCCAACAGCATGGCCTCCACCGCAGCCGTGGATTCGTCAAGCATCGACGCGTTTGCGATGTCTAAACCCGTGAGGTCGGTCACCATCGTCTGAAAGTTGAGGAGCGCCTCAAGCCGACCCTGCGAAATCTCGGGCTGATACGGCGTATAGGCCGTGTACCAACTGGGATTCTCGAGCACATTGCGCGCAATCACCGACGGCGTGAACGTGCCGTAGTAACCCTGTCCAATAAACGAGCGGTGCACGGCGTTCTGGCCGGCCAGCAGGCGAAGTTCGGCGAGCGCCTCGGCCTCGGTAATGGGGTCGGGAAGCAAACTCTCGGCATCAGAGTGGAATCCCGCAATCGCGATGCTGGCCGGAACAGCAGCGTGCATCAGATCATCGAGTGAATCGAAGCCGACGGCCGCCAGCATGAGGCGCTCGGCATCGCCGGTGATGCCGACGTGACGATCGACGAACGGGCGGGCCACTTTTCTACTCGCCCGTGAAGGCTGCGTACTCGTCAGCCGTGAGAAGTTCGGGGGCTTCGTCAATCGTCATCTTTATCAGCCAGCCCTGGCCGAAAGCGTCGGAATTCACCAGTTCGGGCGCAGCGACGACCGAGTCGTTTACCTGCGTGATCGTTCCCGACGCGGGCGCAAAAAGTTCACCCACCGATTTCGTCGATTCGATTTCTCCCACGACCTTGCCGGCAACAACCTGTTGGCCCACCTTGGGCAAATCAACGAAAACGATGTCGCCCAGTTTCTCAGCCGCATAGTCGGTGATGCCCACGGTGGCCACGTCGCCATCCATGCGCAGCCACTCGTGTTCGCGGGTGTAACCCAGTTCTTTTGGTAGAGACATATTTATTTCTTCTTTCGCTGATAGAAGGGAAGGTCGGCAACGACAACGGGAAGACGTGTGCCACGCACGTCAACCTCGAGTCCGGTACCCGACTCGGCAAAGTCGGCGTCAACATAAGCCATGGCGATGGGGTAACCCAGTGTTGGCGAGAGGGCACCTGAGGTGATGGCACCCACGGGAACGTCACCCGAGAAAATGCGATAGTCGGCGCGGGGAGCACGCTTGCCGTCGCCGATGAGACCCACTAAAACGGGCGCGCCCAGGGCCGGGCCGGCCAGCACTGCCTCACGCCCGACGAAATCGCCTTTGACGAGCGACACCGCGCGCCCCAGACCAGCCTGCACCGGAAGCGTCGCGGCATTGAGTTCGTGCCCGTAGAGGGGCATGCCCGCCTCGAGCCGCAGGGTATCGCGGCAGGCGAGTCCCGCGGGCACAACTCCCAGGGGCCCACCCGCATTGAGCAGGGCCTGCCACAGGGCGACCGCGAAGCGCGTGTCGATGAACAGCTCGAAGCCATCCTCGCCCGTGTAGCCCGTGCGTCCGATGAGAACGGGTTCGCCCTCGAAGCGGGCGGGCGTCGCGCGGTAATAAGCAAGGTCAGCCAGCGGGGTGTTGCCCACTTCGAGACCGAACACACGGGTGAGCGTCTCAAACGCTTTGGGTCCCTGCAGGGCAAGCAGCGCCGTCTGGTCGCTCACATCGTGCAGTTCAACGTCGAAGTCCTGAGCGCGCTGCTTGAGCGCGGTCCACGCCGGCTCGCGGTTTCCCGCGTTAGCCACGACGAAGTACTGAAACGGTCCGGTGCGGTAAACAATGAGATCGTCGATCACGCCACCCTGTTCGTTCAGCAAGAGCGCATACTTGGCCTGGCCCAACTCGATGGGTGACAGCCACGACGACACGGCGTAATCGAGAAAGGCACCCACCTGCGCACCGGAGACCTCGAACTCGGCCATGTGCGAGACGTCGAACAGGCCGGCCGTTGCGCGCACCGCGTGATGCTCGGCGAGATCGCTCGTGTAGCGCACCGGCATCTGCCATCCGGCGAAGTCGGTGAACGACGCACCGAGCGCCTCGTGCAAGCTGTGAAGCGGCGTCTGCCGCGAAGTATCACCCAAGGAATCCACCATCGTTTGACGTTACGTGAACTCCCCCTCTGTCTGCGCTACCTGAGAGATTCACCGCGTCTCACCACCAGGGGAGTTGCGGCTTACACCGTGGGTGAGGCACTGCGTGCGCGCCTTCTTTTCAGAGTGACCAGTCCAACGCGGTTTATTGCACCTGAGAGATTGTCGGGGAGGATTGCTCCTTCGGTGTCTGCTCTGCCAGGTGTCAGCCTGCCAAGCGGACTCTCCCGCGCTGGTCTATGGGTCTTATTGAATTGTTTTTCCAGCCTAACGACGAATTCGGGCTATCACCGATGTGACAGCCCGAATTCGATGCAACCTGTGGTTGAAGGTTAGTCGGCCACGTGAGCCCGACGCTCGAGCGTGTGTCCCCTGAAAAACTTGGGGTTGATGAAGTTCCACACGATCATGAGCACGAGGCCAAGAACAATCGATGCGATGCCCACCATGCCGACAGCACCCACACCAAAGATGGTGACGTTGTTGCCGTCAGCATCAACAAGCCACGCTGGGTCGAGGAAGGTGCCCAGGCCATAGATGAACACGGCAAACAGAATGAGTCCGCCGAGTAAGGGCATGAGTCCGCGCATAAAGAAGTTTCGTGCGGACTTAAACAGCGTCTTTCGGAAGAACCAGGTCGATGCGAATCCGGTGAGTCCGTAGTAGAACGCAATCAACAAGCCGATCGACCCGATGAGGGCGAGCAGCAAGTTCGGGCTCACCATCGTAAACAGCAGGTAGAAGACCGCCGAGGCGATTCCCATGCCCCACGTTGCCCACGAGGGGGTCTGGTGCTTCGAGTGAATCTTGGCAAACTTCGTGGGGAACGCCTTGAAGGCGGCCATCGACAGGGCCGTGCGCGCGGTCGGCAGAATGGTGGTCTGCGTTGAGGCGGCGGCCGACGTCAAGACGGATGCGGCGAGCAAGATGATCATGATGTGGCCCAGAAAAGTGTCGCCAAAGAGACTGTGGCCAAGGGCCGCAAAAACGTCACCCGCGTTATCAGGGTTACCCAGACCGGTCGGCCCATCCCCCACGCCCGCGAACGCCACGGCGCCCACGGTGACGAGCAGATATGTCACGACCAACAGAACTGTGCTGGTGACGGCGGCACGACCCGGCGTCTTGCTGGAATCCTTGGTCTCTTCATTGATGGCAACAGCCGTATCCCAACCCCAGTAAATAAACAGGGCGGTCAACACGGCCGGTGCGATGGCCGTGCTAAACGGCAGCGTGAAGGGGTTGAACCAATCGAGCTGAGGCAGCGATGAGCCGTCGATGCCGTTACCGGAATAAACACGAGCGAGGGCCACGGCGGCGAAAACAACCAGCACGACGAGCTCGATGCCGAGCAACCAGTACTGCATGCGCGCCGATATCTCAATACCGCGGTAACAGATCCACGTCATCAAGAAGATCCAGATCAGACCCGCGACCGTCGACCAGAGCACGTCACCCGACAGCAGAGAGATGTCGTAATTACCAAAAATTTCACCGACGAAGGTAAACGAGTACGAGCCAGCAATCTGAGCGAGGTTCGCCATAACGATGATGTCGGCTGCGATGATAGCCCAGCCACCCATCCAGCCGGTGCGGGTGCCGAAGGCGCGAGCGGCCCACGTGAACGTCGTTCCCGAGTCGGGCTCAACCCGGTTCAGCTCCTTATAGGCAAACGAAATAAAGAGCATCGGAATGAAGGCGAGCAGGATGATGCCGGGCGCTTGAAAACCAACGAGCGCTTCACCGCCCAAAACGATAAAGCCGAGGGCCGCGGCGAGACTATAGGCCGGGGCTGTCGAAGCCATGCCGATGACGACGCTGCCCAGAAGGCCAACGGCATTCTTTTTGAGCCCCTTTTCGCCGGCAAGGTTGGTTGAGGGTGATGTGGTGGACATATGTCTTAACTTCTCTCTGGAGTGTCTGCACTGACCTCATCGAGGTTTAGCAGACATCGACACTTATGACTCGCGCAATGTTGCTCAATGACTACTAAAGCGCGTTCTCAGCCGTTTGTCACTCACAAAAACGATTCGCGCATCCATCGGCGTGAGGCACGCGCGCAAACCACTCAGTTCTTCAGGGCTTTGGCGCGTGCTCGCGTGATGACCTGCGAGGTGACGACGACCGCCAACGTCAGAATGAAGACGGTCGAGGCAATAACGTTAGCTTCGGCCGGAACGCCGCGGCTTGCCGAGATGTAGATGAATGTCGGGAACGTCTGCATGCTACCCGAGTTGAAATACGTGATGATGAAATCGTCAAAGCTCAGCGCAAATGACAACAGGGCTGCCGAAAGAATTCCCGGAATCAACAAGGGAAAAGTAATACGCCAGAACACCTGAGCCGGCGACGCATAGAGGTCACGACCGGCCTCTTCGAGAGCAGGATCCAAACTCGACACGCGCGCCTTCACCGTGACCACCACGAAACTGAGGCAGAAGAGCGTGTGCGCGAGGATGACGGTGCCCATGCCTTTTTCGACGTTGAGAGTGAAAAATTGGGCGGCGAGGCCGGCGCCCAGAACGACTTCGGGCGTTGCCATGGGTATGAAGATGAGCAGGCTGACAATGCCGCGTCCTCGAAATTTATAACGCGCCAAGGCCAGAGCCAGTGCGGTTCCCAGGGCCGTGGCGGCCAGGGTGGACGTAACACCAATAATCAGACTGTTCCCGAAGGCAGAACACAGGCCCTGGGCATCACACACATTGGTCCAGTTATGAAAGGTGAAACCCTGCCAACCAATATTTGTCTTGAAGTAGTCATTGAACGAAAAGATGAAAGTGTACGCGATGGGAATAAGAAGCAGGATGAGGGCCAGCGCCGTGTAGAGCGGAAGAAGCCACTTACCGAGGGAAAACCGCATTAGACCAGGTCCTCCGTCCCACTACGTCTGACGTAGAACGTCACGACACCCATGATGATGACCATGAGTACTACAGACAGCACTGCGGCCATGGGGTAGTCCAGCAGCTTCAAGAAGTTTGCCTGGATTTGGTTACCCACCATTTGAGTACTCGGTCCACCCAGGAAGTCATCGGATGCGTTGATGTAGTCACCCGATGCGGGAATAAAGGTGAGCAGCGTGCCCGACACCACACCCGGCATCGACAGCGGCAGCGTCACCTTGAGGAACGTGGTTGTTGGTCGAGCGTAAAGGTCACTGCTCGCCTCGAGATAGCGCAGGTCGAGGCGCTCCAGACTGGCGTAGATGGGCAACACCATGAAGGGAATGAAGTTGTAGGTCAAGCCAAAGATGACAGAAAAGGCCGTGCCCGTAATGTGGCCATCTGCCGGCATGATCGACAATGATTTGAGTGTCGTGACAAGCCAACCGTCATCGCCCAGGATTTGCTTCCACGCCAGGGTGCGCAGCAGGAAACTGATGAAGAACGGTGCCACCACCAGAATCAGCGTGAATGCCTGAAGTGATGCCCTGCCGCGCAGGAAAACGCCAATGAAGTAGGCGATGGGATAGCCAATAATCAGCGCCGCCACGGTAGCGATGATGGCGAACACGAAGGACCGCAGAAAGATGGGCCAATACTCTGCGACCCCGGCCACGTAGTTCTGCCACTGGAACGAGTAGACGTAGGAACCAATATCGAACGATTCCGGATTGGGCGCCTCAAATGACGTGATGACGAGTGACACCAGGGGAGCTAAGAAGAACAATCCCAGGTAGGCCAGTCCGGGCAGCAGGAGCAAGATGGCCACGCGACTGCGGCGCATCGGTGCTGACGTGCGGCGCGACGACGTGTTGGCGAAGCCTGCGAGTGCCATGGCTAGCCCTCCTGAGCGTCGTTCGCTGCTGCTGTCACGTCAATCGTTCGGTGATCGTGCAAACCAAAAGTGGACTCGATCGGCCAACTCACGCTCACCTGGGTACCCGCGGCGACCGGACCCCCCGAGTCTGCGTTCTGCTGGAAGACCACCACTCGGCCCAAGCTCGGAAACTGCACCGTGTACTGCGTGCTCACGCCGGAGTACGACACTTCTGCCACACGGCCACCCTCGATAACGTTGTGGTCAGCCGGATGCTGTGCGCTGCCAGCATGCATCTGGGATTTTTCTGGGCGGACGCCTATGGTGAGATCGCCGTGGTCACGAACGGATCGGTTGGCCGGCACCGTCAACGACTGACCCGCGACGTCGACCACAACAGAGCGGGCTGACGCAGAAGATACTGTTCCGCGAAACAGATTTGATTGCCCTAAGAAGTCGGCCACAAAGGCCGTTTTCGGTAACTCATAGAGGTCGGCCGGTGCCCCCAATTGCTCGATCCGACCGTGATTCATGACCGCGACTGTGTCGGCCATGGTCATGGCCTCTTCTTGATCGTGCGTGACGTGCACAAAGGTGAGGCCCACCTGCGACTGAATCTTCTTGAGCTCGAGCTGCATTTGGCGACGAAGTTTGAGATCGAGCGCACCCAGAGGTTCGTCGAGAAGCAGAAGTGACGGTCGATTGACAATCGCGCGCGCCAGCGCCACCCGCTGCTGCTGACCGCCCGATAACTGCTGTGGTTTGCGGTCGGCCACGTGATCGAGTTCGACCAGCCGCAGCGCTTCGTGCGCGTCGCTGTCGGCCCCCGAGATGTGTCGGCGCTTCAGCCCAAAGGCAACGTTCTGCAGCACGGAGAGGTGCGGGAAGAGCGCATAACTTTGAAAGACGGTGTTGACCGGACGACGATAGGCCTTGAGGTGTGTCACGTCGTTGCCACCAATGAGTACGCGGCCCCTGGTAGGCGGCTCGAGCCCCGCAACAATCCTGAGCGTCGTCGTCTTGCCGCAGCCACTCGGCCCCAGCAGCGCAAAGAACGACCCGGCCGGAACGACGAGATCTAAGTCTTCAATCGCCAAAAAGCCAGGAAATTCCTTGCGGATTCCGGAAAGTTCGAGGTCTGCTCCCTGGTCGGCGAACGAGGCCTGCGCCACTATCCGACCTTGGCTTTTTCGAACTGAGTCGAGAAACTCTTGTCTTCCTGCAGCGAAATCTGGCGGAACACCCGCGCGCGATCCAGGGTGGCGGCATCAGGAAAGATCAGTTTGTTCTCGGCAAGTGCCGGGTCAATCGCCTGCATGGCCTCCTGTGCACCGGCCACGGGCGTGACGTAGTTCACGTAGGCGGCAACCTGCGCGGCAACCTCGGGCTCATAGTAGTAATCCATCAAATCTTGAGCATTTGACTTGTGTCGAGAACCCATGGGCATCATAAAGTTATCGCTGAAGAGAAAGCCGCCCTTATCGGGGATGGCGAAGCCATAATCGTCCGCGCCGGCTTCGGTGTTCATAATAAAGATGTCTCCCGACCAAGCGATGGCCGCAACGATGTCGCCGCTCTTGAAAAGCTCGGTGTAGTCGTTGCCGGTGAACGCGCGAATCTGGCCGTCGCTTACCTGCTTTTTGAGCACCTCGATACCGGCACCGTACTCAGCGTCGCCCCACTCGCCATCAATGTTGACGCCCTGGCTCTGCAGGATCAACGCCATGGTGTCGGTCCACTGGTCGATCACGGCAATCTTTCCCTTGAGCGCAGGGTCCCAGAGCTCGTCGAGCGACGAGAGTCCGTTGGGGAATGCCTTCGTGCTCCAGCCCAGTCCGGTCATGCCCGACTGCCAGGGAAGCGAGAACTGTCGGCCCGGGTCGTAGGTGGCGTCAAGCAGTCCCGGGTTCAGGTTTGCCTGAGCGTTGGGCATGTCGGCGAGACCAATGGGTTGCATCAGGCCCTGGGACACCATGCGGGCCGCAAAATAATCCGTGAGCGTGACAAGGTCGTAACCGATGTCTTGACCCAGCAGCAGGCTGTCTTTGACCTTGGCGTAAAACTCTTCGTTCGTCGGGATGGCCTCTTCGTAGGTCACCGCAATTCCGGTCTGCTTCTCAAACATGTCGATGGTCGGGTAGGCGCCCGCCTCGTCTTGGTCGATGTAGTAGGGCCAGTTGGCCCACGACAGCGTCTTCTCTGTCGCCGAAACGTCGGCTGCCGGGGTCAGTGTTTTGCTGCCACCGCCGGGCGTGCACGCCGCCAAGAAGGCGAGCAGCGAGGCGCTGCCCGCGCCGGCAACGAACGTGCGGCGGGTGAGTTGGCTGGCCCGCGCTTTGGCGACGAGGCTGGCGATTCGGGGGTCTTGTGGCTCAGGCTTTTGTGACATCACGGCTTCCTTGCAGAAAATATCAACGGGCGAAACGGGTTAGTGAAAATCTACACAGATTATGAGACAGCCGTCTGCTTTATTTGATTCGAGTGCACGCCGACTCTGCGATCACGAATGGTGATGTGCTTAGAGTCATATATACTCTAAGTGCGTAAAAGCGCGATGAGAACCGGCCAGCCGGCGAAAGTCGCGAGACAAATACTGAGCCAACCAGCAGTGAGGAGAAGCGGCATGTCAGAACACTTCGCACGCTCTCTGTCGCTTGCGGTGTCAACCGTCATTTTCGCGTTGCGCCGTGAGCCGGACGACACCATGGTCTTATCGTTGCCGCTCGTGCGCCGCATTCGTTCACCGCACGAAGGAGCATGGGCGCTGCCCGGCGGCCCCCTCGGCGCCGACGAAGATCTCACGCAGGCCGCCGGTCGCAATCTTCGAGACACCACGGGCCTTGAGCCGCGCTACCTCGAGCAGCTCTATGCCTTCGGGCAGCCTGACCGTTCCCCCGACAATCGCGTTGTCTCAATCGTGTACTGGGCGCTCGTGGGCGGTGACGAGTCGGCCACCACGTTCGATGATGAAAACGTGCAGTGGTTTGCGGCCGACAGTCTTCCCCCGCTGGCCTTTGACCACACGCTGATTGTTGAATATGCCCTGTGGCGACTGCGCAACAAACTGGAGTACAGCCGGCTCGCGCACGGATTTCTTGAACCGACCTTTACCCTTGCTCGGCTTCGCCGGGTCTACGAGGCCGTGTTGCAACGACGACTGGATCCGGGAAACTTTCGCAGGATGGTGGAGGCGACCGGTCAGGTGGTGCCCACCGGTGAGCGACTCGCGGGAACGCGTCACCGGCCCCCGCAGCTCTATCGTTTCG
>WLNS01000109.1 GCA_009699665.1 Actinomycetota bacterium | reverse complement strand
GTTGGCGCGCTCCGGTCCGAGGATGGTGTCGCGGAACGCGGCCCCCCAGTAGAAGACGTGATTCATTAAGAAGCTCGGGCTAATGCCTGCCTTTGCCATACGCGCGAGTTGGTCATCGGTGGTGAACGAAACGTGCTCGAAACGGTGCCGCAGGTCGTTCGTTCCAAATCCGGGCAGCAGCTCTTCCATGGCGGTCAAAGCGAACTCAACAGCCGCGTCACCGTTCGTGTGCACCATGATCTGCCAGCCGTCCCGCAGGCCGGGCGTGATGGCACCGCGCAATCCCTCGGGTGTCCAGTTGGCGTGGCCACCGTTGTCTTCGCCCAAGTAGGGCTGCAAGAAGTAACCGGATCGGCCCTGGTTCGATCCGTCGGTGACGACCTTCCACGCGTCGGCCCGAACCATCTCGTCACCGGAGAAGGGCGTGACGCCGGCCTGTTTCCACGTTGCCGCTACCTCGTCGGGGGTCTTGCCCGCCATGATGGCGAACTGGGCCGTCGACATGCGCACTGGCAGGCGCTGAGCGCCGTTCATCTGGTGCAGCATGGCCAACTCGGAAACGCCGGCAAGTGTGCCCGTGGCCGCCTCACGAAGCGACGTGACGCCCTGGCGTGCGCACTCATTGAGGATTTCAGTAATTCCCGCAGCGAGATCCGCTTGCGTTGGCTTGGGCAGTTTGCCCGCAAAAACCATCATTGCTGGAGCTTCGCCAATGACGCCCGTGAGCTTGCCATCGGCACGACCGAAGTTTCCTCCGGGCGGGTCCATTGTTTGGTCGGTCACATCTGCGGCCGCCATGGCGGCACTGTTCACGTAGAGGTAGTGCATCGACGCGTTCATGACCATCACCGGATTGTTCGGCGACACCTGGTCGAGAATCGTACGCGTCAGATCTGGTTCGCCGGGGTAGAGGCTGGGGTCAAAGAGTTTGCCGAGTACCCACTGGCCGTCGGGCGTCTTGGCTGCGGTTGCTTTGATCGTGGCCACCACCGCATCGAAGGTAGGGCACGCCTCGTGAGAGACATCGGTCCACGTGAGGTTCAACAGAGACGTCCACATGTGCATGTGGGGTTCAATGAGACCCGGAATCACGATGCCCTCGGGCTTCACCGTTGTGGTGGAGGCGTTGGTCAGGCCCTCGACATCCGCGAGCGACCCGATGCCAATGATTTGTCCGCCCGAGATGGCCATGGCCTCAGCCGTGGGAGCGGCCGGATTGCCCGTGGAGATCGTGCCCACAACGAGAGTGTCGGCCTTTTCTGATGCGGGCGCTTTTTTGGCGTGGTGAGCCGGAGTGACTGTGGTGCCCGCGGAGCCTACGGCAGCGCCGAGGTGAGCTTGCGTTACCGGATGAGCGGAGCAGCACGAGACCGACATGTTAGACCCTCTTTCTAGTTTGGCTAAACGTAGCACGTCCTCAAGCAGGGTGTGCCCCCTGGCCACGGCTTAAGGCGCACGGCTTACGGCTTAAGGGGCCTGTTTCGACCCATCTTTATCAGAGCGCGAGAAGCGATAACCCACCGGGAAGAGTTCCAACCGTTTTCGCCGCGAGACGGCGCCCCAGACGCCACCCCTGACAAACAAGACAAACACGATTCCCACAATCCCGAGCAGGATCAGATAGAGGGGTCCGTAGTCGGCAAGCAACTGCTTGAGCGCCCAAAATATGATGGCCCCGATGATGGGCCCCTCGAGCGTTCCGACGCCGCCCACCACGACGATGAAGATCATGAACGCCGACCACTGAACAGAAAAAACGCTGTCGGGTTGCACGCGCAGGGTAGAAATTGCCACCAGGGCGCCGGCGACGCCGGCGGCTGCGGCGGCAAAGATAAAGACGCGTCGGCGCACGGACTGAACGCGAACGCCCGACGTTGACGCTGCCGTGACGTCGTCACGAACGGCCGTAAGGGCGAGTCCGATTCGCGATCGCACCAACCACACGCAGACCACGAGCACGATAACCGCCGCGCCCAGCGCGATCCAGTAACTGAATGCGATGCGCAGTTCTTTGGGCAGGTCACTCATGGCGGCCAGGGATACGCCCGACCCGCCGCCAATCTGTGGGAACTGCACCACAATAAGTCGAACCACCTCGGCTAAGACCCACGTGCCAATCGCAAAGTAGCCTCCCACCAGTCGAAAGGCGAAGAACGAGATGGGAAAGGCCAGAATCGCGCTCACAATCGCGGCCAAGAGAATCGTCACGATGATGTTGAGCCCAAACGTGTCGGCGAAAACAACCACTGCGTATGCACCAATGCCGATGTAGGCCTGTTGTCCCACCGAGACCATGCCGCCGTAGCCCGCGAGCATGTTCCACGTCATGGCCAGCAACAGCAGAATGAAAAAGTCGATCATTGCGTAGGTGACCGACAAATTGACCATGAACGGCAACAGTGCCATCACCACGACGGCCACACCCAGGCCCGACGTGCCCCAAATCGACATGCGCGTCCACCGTCGCACGGTGTATTCCGGAGTCTCGAGGCCCTTCGCACGAAGCGGCAATGACGGGATCATGCGCGAACCTTTCGACGCGAGAGGCCATTCGGCAAGAACGCCAAGAACAGCAGGAACACGATGTGGCCGGCCAGAATCTGCTGCGCGGGAGCGAAGGCGGCGCCCACTGTTTGGGCGACACCCAGAATGACCGCTCCTCCGAGGGTTCCCCACAGGCTGCCCAGCCCCCCGATGATGACCGCTTCGAAGGCAAAAATGAGCAGCATCGATCCGGACGACGGACTGAAGGACGTCTGAATACCCGCGGCGACACCGGCAATGGCCACCAGCCCGAAAGCGATTGCCGTCGCGACGCCGTAGATAATCTTGGGGTTTGCGCCTTGAAGGGTCACCGTGTCGGGGTCGTCGCTCACGGCGCGAACCAGTCGTCCATATTGGGTTCGCGCGGTAATCCAAGACAAGATGCCCAAAAGAATGACCGCGAGAACGAAGACACCGAGCGGGAACACGCCCACCCTGACGCCGAACGGTAACTCTACAGAGGCCGTGTCAATGGCGCCCAGGGAGAGTCGCTGTTGGTCAGCGGATCCGAACAACAAGAGAGCGTTTTGGATGATGATGGACAGCCCAAAGGTAACCAACAGCGACGGCAGGGGTGACGCGCCGAGCGTGCGTTGCAACACCGTGCGCTGCAGCACGTAACCAAGAACTGCCATGAGTGGCGCAACGACAACCAGCGCCACGAGGGGATTTACCGCCGCAACATTGATGACCACCAGTGAGCCATAGGCGGCCAGCACGGCGAAGTCACCGTAGGCCAGGTTTACGATGCGCATGACGCCAAACATCAGGGAAAGGCCCGCCGCGAAAAGGGCGTAGAGGCCTCCGAGCAGGATGCCTTGGACGATGGGTTCGAGGAGGTTCACTTTTTATCCACCCCGAAATAAGCCCCCGAAATATCGGCCATGGTGAGATTTTTGCCCGTCAGAGATGTTGCTCCCTGCAAGAGACAGTGAACCGAGTCAGCCACTTTCATGGCCTGGCTGACGTCTTGCTCAACCAGCAGAATGCCTGTTCCTTGCGCCAAAATATCGGGCAACCGGGCGTAAAGGTCGGCAATAATCGCCGGGGCGAGGCCCAAACTGACTTCATCAAGCAGCAGGAGCTTCGGGTTGGTCACGAGCGCCCGTGCTATCGCCGTGGCCTGTTGCTCTCCGCCGGAAAGGTTGCCCGCCCGACGATGCCGACGCTCGGCGACGAGCGGAAATAGGTCGTAGACGGCATCGAGGGTCCACGCGCCCTTGCGCTTCGAGGCGAAAGCGGTCTGCAGATTTTCTTGCACCGTGAGTGACGGAAACAGTCGGCGTCCCTCGGGAACGAGGGCGATGCCCCGCCGCACGCGGTCAAAGGCGCTTCGTCGAGTGATGTCATCGCCGTCGAAAAAAATCGTGCCCGATGTTGCCGGCAAGAGCCCGGCGATCGTCTTCAGAAGCGTCGACTTGCCCGCGCCGTTGGCACCGATAACCGCCAGAATGCCGCCCGCGTCAACCGCCAATGAAATATCGCGGATGGCCGTGACCTGTCCGTAGGCGGCAGTGAGCCCAGAAACGTTAAGCATTTTTGGCCTGCGTCCGGGTCCTCTTTGTCGTGGTTGCCGCCACCGACAACCCGCTGTCGTCGTCGGGGGCCATGCCCAAATACACCGACCGAACCTCGGCAGAGTTGAGAACCTCTCGCGGGTCGCCCTGAGCAAGAATCTTGCCGTAGGTGAGACACAGCAGTCGGCTGGCTACCGCGGTCAGCGCATGCACGACATGCTCAATCCAAATAATTGTGACGCCCGAGGCTGCGACGGAACGCACAAGCTCGACGAGCACCGGAACCTCGGCCTCGGTCAAACCACCGGCGATTTCGTCGAGAAGCAGAATGCGCGGATTCGCCGCCAAGGCACGAGCGACCTCGAGGCGCTTGCGATCGAGCAACCGTAGCGAGCTCGCGGGGTCATTGCTGAACGCTGTCAGGCCGGTGCGCTCGAGTGACGTGACCGCGAGATCCTGGGCCTGGTGTCCAAAGGAGGCGCCCGCAAAACTTGAGGCCACCAAAACGTTCTCGAGCACCGTCATGTCGACAAAGGGTCGTGGAATTTGGTAGCTCGTGGCTATCCCGTGCCGAGCCCGCCACGCCGCAGACTTGCGCGTGACGTCTTCGCCCTCGAGAAAGATTTTTCCGGTCGAAGGCGCAATAGAACCGCCGAGCACGCTCAGCAGCGTCGACTTTCCTGCGCCATTCGGACCAATAATGCCCAGGATTTC
>WLNS01000108.1 GCA_009699665.1 Actinomycetota bacterium | reverse complement strand
TATGCTCACGAGTTTGCCGAACGCGTTTACAACGTGGGCCGACTCGATGGCGACACCTCGGGGCTCATCCTGTTGACGAATGACGGCGAGCTCGCGAACGTCTTGGCGCATCCGCGATTCGGCGTCGAAAAAACCTATGTGGCAAAGGTGCGTGGTCGGGTAAAGCCACCGACGCTTGCACGGCTCATCGCGGGCATCGAACTGGACGACGGAACCATCGCCGCAGACCGCGCCCGCGTGCTCTCATCGACCAATCAGGGCGGCACTCTGCTCGAAGTCACGCTGCACTCGGGACGCAACCGCATTGTTCGCCGCATGCTCGATGCGGTGGGGCATCCCGTGATTGATCTCGTTCGGCGGCAGTTTGGCCCGCTGCATCTCGGCACTCTCGCCGTGGGGAACATGCGCGATTTGACTAAAGTGGAACTCGGCCAGATTCTGACTCTCGTGCGCGACGCGACCGAAGCCGAATCTGCAGAAAATGCCCCTTCCCTCGCCGATGCGGCGCACGACACGCAGGACGGATCGCCCCATGAGTGAGAACGTGAGCCGGCTGTCGGGCGCGGTGCGCGTTGTGGGCGTCGGCCTGCTCGGAGCTAGCGTCGGTCTCTGCTTGCGCGCCCGCGGTATCGACGTGATTCTCGATGACGTGTCGCCCTCATCTGTGCAATTGGCCGTCGACCTTGGGGCTGGCCGCGCCACGCGCGTTGATGACCTGCCCGTTCTCGTGGTGATCGCGGTGCCGCCGGATGTCACCGCAGACGTGATTGAGGCCGAGTTGGCGCGCTATCCCGATGCCGTCATCACCGATGTGGCGAGCGTCAAGTTGGCTCCACTCGTCGAGTTGAAACGTCGGGGTGTCAGTCTCGTCAACTACATCGGTTCGCATCCGCTGGCCGGTCGCGAACGCGGGGGAGCCATCGCTGCCAGCGGCGACCTTTTTATTGGTCGCCCGTGGGTGGTGTGTCGCGATGATCAGACACCCGCCTGGGCGCTCGCCCTGGTCGAAGACCTCGTGCTTGAGGTGGGGGCTGTGCCAATAGAGATGACGCCCGACGATCATGATCTGGCCGTGGGCTTGGTCTCGCACGTGCCACAGATTGTCTCGAGCCTGATGGCCAAACAATTATCAAGCGCTTCGGATGATGCGGTGCGCCTCGCCGGTCAGGGTGTGCGCGATGTGACGCGCATCGCCGCAAGTTCCCCCGAAATGTGGATTCAGATTCTGGCCGCGAATCACGAGGCCGTGGTGGCCATCCTCGAACAATACGGGCGTGATGTGGCGGCTATTACCGATGCCCTGCGCAATGTCGATGCGCCGGGTTCTCGGCGGGTGCTTGCCGAAACGCTTGCGGGAGGCAATGCCGGAGTGGCACGACTGCCCGTCAAGCACGGTGAGCATCGAAAGTTCACCTCGATTGTGGTGCTCGTCGATGATCGTCCGGGTCAGATAGCCCAGCTCCTGACCGAGATTGGTGAGTTGAACATCAACCTCGAAGACCTGCGACTCGATCACGCCGAGGGGGCACAGTTGGGCATGGTCGAGTTCTCGGTGGTGCCCGAGGTTGCCGAGCAGCTCATTGTTGATCTGGAAACCCGCGGTTGGCGAGTGCACCGGTGAGCGAGACCATCGTTGTGGCCATCGACGGGCCAGCCGGTTCGGGCAAGTCGAGCGTGAGCAAGGCCGTCGCGCGCGCACTGGGCTTTGCCTATCTCGATACGGGTGCTGCCTACCGGGCCGCTGCCTGGCACGTTCTGAGTTGCGCAAGTGACGTGAATGACCCGGGGGCGGTTGCCGCGACCCTAGAAGGCTCTCGTCTCTCTGTTCGCACAGACGCCGACGACTTTTGCGTACTTGTCGGCGACACCGACGTCACGAACGCAATTCGTGAACCCCGGGTCACCGAGGCGGTAAGTGCGGTCTCTCGCGTTCCCGAGGTGCGCGCACGGTTGAATAAACTCTTTCACCACACGATTTCGCACTGCACACTACCGGGAATTGTGGTCGAAGGACGAGACATCACGACCGTGGTTGCACCCGATGCTGAGACCCGAATCCTGTTGACGGCAGACGAGCGCGTTAGGATGGAACGTCGAGGCCTTGAGGCACCGGCGCACTCGCGTAATGACCTGACACGTCAGGTTCGCGATCGGGACGCGGCTGACGCACGTGTTTCCGAGTTCATGACCGCCGCCGACGGCGTTGTGACGATTGATTCCACGAATCTCTCCTTCGACCAGACGGTCGAAGCGGTGGTGTCGCACATTCGGAGTGCCACCACCTAAACGCTAAGGATTACCATGGCCCACACCGACAACGATTCATCGCGAGGCTCGTCGGGCGACGCGGATTTTGACGATTCTGGCCTGAGCGACCCCATCGAAGTCGAAGCCCTGGGGGCCACCCTTGAATCATTGACCGAGGATGTCGCTCAGGCTCGGGCGGCCGCACTTCGCCAAGGGTTGGAAGCGTATGACCTCGACGATGCTGACTTCGACATTCTTGAAGCCGTCACTGAGAATCCTGACGAGATCACCTACCTTCCGGCTCTGCCTGTGCTCGCGGTGGTGGGCCGGCCCAACGTGGGAAAGTCGGCCCTGGTTAACCGTATTTTGGGTCGTCGTGAGGCCGTCGTTGAAGATACCCCCGGTGTCACCCGCGACCGCGTTGCCTACAAGTCTGAGTGGAACACGCGAAACTTTACCCTTGTCGACACGGGCGGCTGGGAGCCGGATGCCACCGGCATTAATGCTTCTGTCGCGGCTCAAGCCGAAATCGCTATCGATCTCGCCGACGCCGTGCTCTTTATCGTCGACGCCAACGTGGGAGCAACAGCCACCGATGAGCACGTGGTGCGGCTGTTGCGCAAGACCAAGATTCCCGTCTACCTCGTGGCGAACAAGGTTGACGATGCACGTCAGGAACCCAACGCGACTGCCCTGTGGTCGCTCGGACTGGGGGAGCCGCATCCGGTGTCGGCTCTGCACGGCCGCGGCGTCGCCGACCTGCTCGACCTTGTCGTTGGCAAGCTGCCCGCTATTTCGGCCGTGGCCAAGCAAGAGGTCGGCGGGCCAAGGCGGGTAGCCATTCTGGGACGACCGAACGTGGGCAAGTCGTCACTGCTGAATAAGGCTGCCGGTGAAGAGCGCGTGGTTGTTAACGAACTCGCGGGAACCACCCGTGACCCCGTCGATGAGCAGGTCGAGATTGCCGGCAAGATTTGGCGGTTCGTGGACACGGCCGGAATTCGCCGCAGAGTGCACCTGCAACAGGGTGCCGACTTCTACGCCACGCTGCGCACGAGTGCTGCCCTCGAAAAGGCCGAGGTTGCGGTCGTCATGCTTGACGTCACGGAGCCCATCAGTGAGCAGGACGTTCGCATCATCGACCTCGTGCTCGAATCGGGACGAGCCTTGGTGTTGGCCTTTAACAAGTGGGACCTGCTCGACGATGAGCGTCGCCGTTACCTCGAACGAGAGATTGAGCAAGATTTAGCCCACGTTGCGTGGGCGCCGCGCGTCAACATCTCCGCCCGAACCGGACGCCACATGGAGAAGTTGGTGCCCGCGCTCGAACTCGCCCTCGCATCGTGGGATACGCGCATTGCCACGGGCAAGTTCAACGCGTTCCTTTCGGAGCTCACCGCTGCTCACCCTCACCCGGTGCGTGGCGGAAAGCAACCGCGCATTCTCTTCGGCACACAGGCCTCGACGCGGCCCCCAACCTTTGTGCTCTTCACCACCGGATTTCTCGATCCCGGATATCGCCGATACATCACGCGCCGGCTACGCGAGATTTACGGATTCGCGGGGTCGCCAGTTCAGGTAAACATGCGTGTAAGAGAAAAGCGCAAACGTTAGGTCCGCAGCCTGGCTTCAGGGGTAATCTCGAGAAGAGGAGGCGCCATGGAAGATGAGTTCATACGTCGGGCGGCCTCGAGCACGCCTCCTTACATGCCTCCCGCACACCTGCGCGACCCGGGTGACAACTGGGTTTACGCTCCCGACGGAACAAAATATTGGGGAGCCTTTGGTGCCGCCGGACTTCTGCTCTGGCACCCTGAGGCAGGCATTCTCTTGCAGCATCGCGCAGAGTGGAGCCACAACGGCGGCACTTGGGCACTTCCAGGTGGTGCCCGACGCCTGAATGAATCTGCCGAAACGGCTGCTCTTCGCGAGGCCGCCGAAGAGGCCGGTGTGCCAGGCGATGTGGTGACCGTGCTTTTCGACACTGTTTTTGATCTCGGCTACTGGTCCTACACCACCGTCGTGGCGCGCGCCGAGGAACATTTTGATCCCGTGATGGGCGATGCTGAGTCTCTCGCGCTCGAGTGGGTGCCCATCGACGATGTTGACAAGCGGGAGTTACATCCGGGCTTCGCCGCATCCTGGCCACAGTTGCGCGAACGATTGACATGACACCGGCTCTGAGACGCCGCTATGCGGAGTTACTCTTTCTCGCCGGTGTTGTCTCTCTGCTCACCGGCTGCGCGCCGGACCCGACAGGTCAGTCAGCGTCTTCCCCGGCATCCAACGCTCCCGATTCCCTCTCACTCGATGATTCACTCGCCATCATCGGTGACTTTGGATCCGGCGACGACAACGAGCGTGCTGTTGCCGATTTGGTTGCCCGCGAACGACCCTTAGCCGTGCTGACGGTGGGCGACAACATCTATTCTGACGCCGGCTATGCCACCCTGGTGGGCGACTACTACGGCACGTTTGTGAAAGCCGAGAAGTTCTTTCCCGCTACGGGTAACCACGATTATGAACAGGGCATTGCCG
>WLNS01000107.1 GCA_009699665.1 Actinomycetota bacterium | reverse complement strand
GGCGACATCTGCGGCCAAGATGAGCTCAATGCCGAGCGTGTAACAGGTGCCCTTTGCGGCGACCACGACAGGTTTGCGCGCCTGGTCGGTCTGCACGCCCCAGGGATCCACACCACCTTCGGGAACATAAGAGAGCCCGTCGGCGCCCAGGTGGGGACCGACGTCGGCCAGGTCGAGGCCTGCGGTGAAATGATCGCCCTCGGCCGTGACCAGACCAACGCGTAAGTCAGGATCTCGATCAAGCTCGCCGTAGGCCAGGGCGAGTTGCCGCAACATATCCATCGTGGCTGCATTTCGCTTATCGGGGCGGTTTAGTCTCATTTCGAGAACGTGTTCGTGACGCCGCACGATGATGCTCGCTTCGTTATTTTCCAACACCTGACTCCAATGCTTGAGAGAGACTTTCACGCCAATCTCGCAGGGGCGTGAGTCCGACCGCGGCCCATCCCGAGTGTCCGAGCACCGAGTATGCCGGACGAGGCGCTGGACGAACGAAAGACGCACTGTCGGTCGGTTGAACACGTTCGGGGTCGAGCCCAGAGAGCGCGAAAATCTCGCGCGCAAAATCAAACCACGTGGTCTCACCCGATGACGTGCCGTGCAAAATACCGTGCGTGACGTCTGAATCGACGAGCTCAACCAGTTTGCTTGCGAGGTCCCGTGTCCACGTCGGCTGGCCGCGCTGGTCGTTGACGACGCTGAGGGTTTCGCGCTCGGTGGCCAGGCGCAACATGGTTGAGACAAAGTTAGGCCCGTGTTGACCGTAGAGCCAGGCGGTCCTGACGATGGTGCTGCCTTCCGGGTATGCCTCGAGAATAAGTTCTTCACCGGCCGCTTTGGTGCGACCGTAGGCCCCCAACGGTTCGCGCGCAGCGAGCTCGTCGTACGGGTGCGTCGACTGGCCGTTAAAAACGTAATCGGTTGAGATGTGGATGAGCCGGGCTCCGAAGGATTTGGCTGCACGCGCGAGGTTATCGGCGCCTTCCGCATTAATGGCAAAAGCCTCAGACTCGTGACTTTCGGCGTCGTCGACCTTGGTGTAGGCGGCGCAATTGATAACCACGTCGTGACCCGAAACAGCTCTGCCGACAGACTCGGTGTTCAAAATATCGAGGTCGTGTCGCGCGAGCGCGGTGAAGGGGCGCGCACCCAGCACCTGCTGAATATCGTGTCCGAGCATTCCGGAGGCTCCGGTAATGAGAATACGTGTCATCGTCAGCCGAGTGCTGCTCGAACTTTGAGCGGCTCCCACCAAGCACGGTTATCGCGGTACCACTGCACCACGTCGGACAGACCCTGCTCAAAATTGACCTGCGGTTGGTAACCCAGTTCCTCGGAGATTTTAGAGATGTCAACGGAATAACGGAGGTCGTGGCCGAGTCGGTCGGCAACGTGATCAACATATGACCAGTCTTTGCCTGTTGCGTCGAGGAGCAACTGGGTGAGCTCCTTGTTGGTCAGTTCTGTTCCGCCACCGATGTTGTAGACCTCGCCCGCACGGCCCTTGTCGAGCACCAGGGCGATGCCACGGCAGTGATCATCGACATGCAGCCAATCGCGAATATTGTTTCCTTCGCCGTATAGCGGAACGTGTAGGTCATCGATCAGGTTCGTCACGAAAAGCGGGATGACCTTCTCGGGAAAGTGGAACGGGCCGTAGTTATTCGAACACCGCGTGATTGACAGGTTCAGCCCGTGCGTGCGGTGATAACTGCGAGCCAGTAGGTCGCTGCCGGCCTTCGATGCCGAGTAGGGAGAGTTGGGCTCAAGCGGACGATCTTCTGCCCACGACCCTTCGGCGATGGAGCCGTAGACCTCGTCTGTCGAGACGTGCACAAACCGAGGCAGGCCGTGACGCAGGGCGGCATCGAGTAGCCGCTGCGTGCCGACCACATTTGTCTCGACGAAGATCGAGGCATCTCGCACCGAGCGATCGACGTGGCTCTCGGCAGCGAAGTGCACAACGGCGTCGAGCCCGGGCAGGAGCTGGTCAAGCAGTGCGACATCGCGGATGTCTCCCTGCACGAAGGTGTAGCGAGGAGAGTCGGTAACCGAGGCAAGGTTTGCCAGGTT
Organism: Actinomycetota bacterium; assembly: GCA_009699665.1. Lineage (GTDB taxonomy): Bacteria > Actinomycetota > Actinomycetes > Actinomycetales > Microbacteriaceae > UBA963. The sequence continues at coordinate 2,734 of WLNS01000107.1, read as the reverse complement.
GCCCGAGTAAGTCAGAGCGTCGAGAACAACAACCTCGGCACCTTCGAGGCCCGGGTAGGCGTCCTCAAGAGTGCGTCGAACAAAGTTTGAGCCGATGAATCCGGCTCCTCCGGTGACAAGGATCTTCACGGTACGCGGTAAACCTCTCGTTTTGGGGGCCGATGGCAGCCCTGCTCGAAAGTCTAGTTTGAGACCGCTGATAGAGTTTGCCCGTGGAATTCCGCGAGCTAAACGTGCCGGGTGCTTTTGAAGTGACGCCGAAGAAATTTGCCGATGACCGGGGGCTCTTTACCGAGTGGTTTCGTGATGATCACCTGGCGCAAGCCACGGGCCGCACTTTTACAACTGTTCAGGCAAATCTTTCGGTCTCGCGACGCGGAGTTGTTCGTGGCATTCACTTCGCCATGATTCCGCCGTCGCAGGCGAAATATGTGACATGTGTCGCCGGCGCCGTGCTCGACTACGCCATTGACATCCGCACCGGATCTCCCGCTTTTGGAACGTGGGACGCGGTCACGCTTGATGATGTTGATCGTCGAGGAATCTTCATTCCCGAAGGTGTGGGGCATGCCTTCGTGGCTCTCACAGATAACGCGACGGTTTCCTACCTGGTGACGGCCCCGTTCACCCCTGAGCGCGAATTTGGCATCAACCCGCTCGATGCAGACATCGCCTTAGACTTTCCGCTGAAGCGAGGCGAGCTCCTTCTCTCGCCGAAGGACACCGATGCCCCCTCGCTGGCCGTGGCGGAGAAGCTGGGCATTCTGCCCACGTGGGCGCAAGCGCAAGATTTTTACGGAACGCTGAGGAATGAGTGACTGAGCCGGCTCGAGCCTCGATCTGGCGAACAACTCAATCGGTGTCGGCGGCGCTGAACGGTCATGCTAATTCGCTCGGACTTCTGCGCCTCGTTCTCGCGGCGATGGTCATTTTCAATCACGCCTTCCCCCTTGGTGGATTTGCCACCGAAGATCCCCTCTGGGGGTGGACTCACCATCAAGCCAGCATGGGATCACTGGCAGTCGATGGCTTCTTCGCCATCAGCGGGTATCTCATTGCCAAGAGCGCGCTGTCCAGCGACATCCTTCAGTACTTATGGCGCCGAGTCCTTCGTATCTTCCCCGCGTTCTGGTTGATGCTCCTCGTGAGTGCCGTCCTTATCGCTCCGATTTTCTGGATGCTCAGCGGCCAACACCTTGCGGATTTTGGCTGGACAGGCCCACAGAGCCCGCTGAGCTACGTGCGAGCAAATTCTTTGCTTCACGTCGGCACATGGGGCATCTACGATATTTTCGGAAATACTCCGTACGGTCGATTCGCGGGAACAAGCGTTTTCAACGGGTCGATATGGACCTTGGAATTTGAGTTCTTTGCGTACCTTGTGGTGGGATTTCTGGCGGTTACCGCCCTGCTCGCCCGCTTTCGACTAATTGTGCCGATTCTTGCCGCGGCACTTACCGTTTTTGTTCTGATCTCGACCTCGGGGAACGAAGCCTTGCGCGGACTATTCCCTTTTCTCTTCAGTGGCTATGACGTCAGTGATACGGGGGCCCCCTATCGCGTCAGCCTGTTACTCATTTTTCTCATTGGGTCGACATTCGCCATGTTCTCTCGTTCGGTCGCCTCAGACTGGCGAATAGCTGCGGGCAGCATCGTTGTTCTGGTCGGATCCCTGACTTGGGGCGGTTATCAGGTTGTCGGAATTTGGGCGTTCACTTACGTGCTGTTGTGGTTAGCGGGTGCTTTGCCACGTCGGCTCCAGTGGATTGGGCAAAAGAATGATTACTCGTACGGTGTCTATATTTATGGATTCCTCGTTCAGCAAATGCTCGCGTTCTTCAATGTTCAAGCCTGGGGGTACTGGCCTTTTGTGCTGATCGCACTCGTGATTTCATTTGGCTTTGCTTGGTTGAGCTGGCATGCCATTGAAAAATGGGCGATGAGGCTCAAAGATTGGGGACCCGGCCGAGGCATCGCGACGCTGTCGAATAGAGTTCGGCTACGAAGCCAGCGCGGGGCCAACTCTTAGTCCGCCCGACCTAAAGGTATTATCTACCCATGCCACTTCCTCGTCTCGGATCGGTCCTCGTCACGGGTGGAGCGGGCTTCATCGGCTCTGCGCTGTCACAGGAACTTGCCCCCCACTCTGACCGTTGGGTTGTCCTCGACAATCTGCATCCGCAGATACACCCCTCGCGCCAACGACCAGAGGCACTCCACTCCTCGGCAGAATTGGTCATTGGCGACGTGACAGAGAGTGAGGACTGGGATCGCGTCTTGACAATGGTGCGACCTGACGTGGTCTTTCACCTTGCCGCTGAGACGGGAACCGCACAGTCGCTTAATGAAGCCACGCGTCACGCCAGCGTGAACGTTGTGGGAACAACCGAAATGCTTGATGCGTTCAGTCGGGCGAGTCACGTTCCGCGACATTTCATTCTCTCGAGCAGCCGAGCGGTTTACGGCGAGGGTTCGTGGCAGCGGTCCGACGGGTCAATCATTACGCCGGGCCAACGCACACACGCTCAACTGGCAGCATCCCAATGGGATTTTGCTGACGCAATGGCCTTGGCGAGTGAGTCTCGCACAACCGTTCCCGCGCCCACCAGCATCTACGGTGCAACCAAGCTCACTCAAGAGCACATTCTGCGTGCCTGGACGAACGCCCGCGACACTGGCCTCACCATCTTGCGTCTGCAGAATGTTTACGGTCCTGGGCAATCGCTCATCAACT
>WLNS01000106.1 GCA_009699665.1 Actinomycetota bacterium | reverse complement strand
GCTCGAAAAGATCCGCGAGGGCAAGGTCCAGGCCGCCGGTGCGGTCATAGGCGCGGTCATGAAAGCCATGCAGGGCAAGGCCGACGCTGCTCGCGTGCGCGAACTCGTGCTCGAACGGGCTCAGGCTTAGCGCGGGCCTAATTTGCGTTACTCGACGCGGATGTCATACTAAAACCACACTTCGAAAAAGAAAGAATCTCCATGCGCGTACTCATTTTCTTGCTCAGCATGATTCTTTTCTTGGCGAGCTGGTTTGTGATGGCTCAGGCGTTCAATGTGCCGGGCTATGAAGCAGTCATTTTCGGCGGGGGTATCGTGCTTTTCACGCTCTCGATCATGATTCCGTTCATGGCTCGCGGGCGCCGCCAGTAGGTATCAAAGTTCCCAACGACGAAACCCGAGTCAATGGCGACTCGGGTTTTCGTTCGTTAATCGTGTGGAGCGAGCCCCTGAGAAACTACTGAGCGGTGTAGCCGCCGTCGACCAGGTAGTAGGCGCCGGTCATGAAGCTCGCTCGATCTGAGAGCAAGAAGCAGACAAGTGCCGAAACCTCTTCGGGTTCACCCAGGCGACCCATGGGGTGCGCGGCGGCAAGAACGGGCAGGGCCTCATCGGGCAGATTGCCCAACAACGGCGTCTTGATGAACGCAGGCCCCACGGCGTTGACGCGGATGCCGTCTTTGGCGTGTTCGAGGGCACTGTTCTTCGTAAGGCCCACCACGCCGTGCTTGGCGGCAACGTAGCCGGTAGGCACACCGACGGCACCCACGGAACCCATAATCGACGACATGTTGACGATGGCTCCGCCACCGGTCTTGACCATCGCGGGAATCTGGTGTCGCAGGCCATAGGCCACGCCGCTCAGGTTGACCGAAATCATTCGATCCCACTGCGCTAGGTCCATGCTGCCCATGACGTCGGCGGGGTCACCGATTCCGGCGTTGTTGACGGCCAGCGTGAGCTTTCCGAACTCCGTCACAGCGGTGTTGACTGCGGTCTCGTGGTCGGCAATGACTGTTGTGTCATGCTTCACCGCGATTGCTTTGCCGCCCGCCGCCACAATTTCGTTCGCCACCGCGGTTGCTGTCGTGAGGTTCATGTCGGAAACTACCACGGCAGCGCCACCGGCGCCGAGTTCGCGCGCAATCGTTGCGCCCAGGCCCTGTCCGCCTCCGGTAACCAGGGCGACGTGTCCGTTAAATGCATTCATGGGGTGATTCCTTTCGCATGGGGTGAGGCGTCTGCCTGCGTGAGCAAGTCAATTAGTTCGAACATATTCGACACCACGAGTTCGGGCTTTATTTCGGGCGCACACGATGCCGCATCCTCTGCACTGCTTGTTCCGGTGGTCACGAGCCCCGCGACCGCGCCGCTCTCGCGTGCCATCTTCGATTCGAGCATGATGTCGTCGCCGATCACGAGGATCTCCGACGAGGCATGTCCGAGATATTCTGAAATCACCTGCATCGAATAGTGCGAGGGCTTGCCCAACACTTCGCGCGGTTGCCCCGAAACATATTCCAGACCGGCCGCAATAAAACCGGAGACGCCCACGTTCAGTCGGTTGTTAGAGGCAAAGAAGGGCGCGTCGCTGGCGCAGTAGAGTTCGGCACCGGCCAAAAGTGCCTCCGCGGCAATCTGAAGTTTGGAACGACCAAAGTCGGTATCCCAACCCACCATGACGGCCTTGGTGTCGAATTTCTCGCCGGCCATGGCCTTGTCAAGATCGACCAGGTTAACGTCGCGTTTGTGAAAATCCTCGAGCATGCCGGGCCCACCAAAGACCATGATCTGGTCGTCCGGGTACTTGCGCTTCAACACGGTGGCGGCGACGACGGACGGCGTAAACACCTCTTCGTCGCCCACCTCGATGCCCATAGAGCGCAGGTGTGCCGCGATGTCGCCGGGGGACTGTGCGGTGCCGTTGGTGAACACGCAGAGCACTCGACCGCTGTCGCGCACGTAGCGGAGGGCTTCGATGGCTCCGTCGAGCACGCGACCGTCTTGTCCTGCCGGGCCGTCTGATATGACCAGACAGCCGTCGATGTCGAACATCACGCCTCTCACATTCTTCAGACGTTCGATAAGGGCGGCGTCAGCCATGGCTAGTTTCCTTCCGTGGGCCTGCGAAGCGAGACGCTTTCGCCGGCAAAATTGACGGCAACTGAGCGCCACTTTGGCAACCGGTTGACGGCCGTGATGAACTCCGAAACGTTGGTGGCTGTGCCGTTGCCACCAGATGATCCGGGCTTCTTGCCCGACCATGCGGGTGCCGGGCCGGCGGCCAACATGGTGTCGACTTGATCCTGCGGCAGCACGATTCGCAACATGAGCTCTTCTTCGTCGAGTGTGCGCCCGAACTTTTCGGCAAACTCTGTGTGCAGTTCGGCGAGAGACTTATCGTCCACGTTCACCTCGAGCTCGGCCGTGCGCGGCATGTCAGCAACCCGCTGAAGCACATCCGGGTTGATGGGTCCCTCGGGCGTGCCGAAGTGACCCAACACAAAGCGCAACACCTCGTCGGGGATGCGCGAGTAGCGTTCCTGGCCACTCTTGAGCGCGAGCACGTTCATGAGCGCTTGGCTGCCCACGAACTGGCTGAACGGGGTGACCATGATGGGATAGCCCAGGTCGGCGCGCACGCGCGAGGCCTCGGCCATTACGGCGGGCAGTTCATCAATCATGCCGATCTCGGTGAGCTGACGCTTGAGCGTGCCGATCATGCCGCCGGGAACCTGATGCACGTGGGTGCTGAGGTCATACTCGGTGGGGGTTCCAGCGTTTAGTCCTTGGGCCTTCGCAAACGACCAGAGCATCTCGGCGGCCTGCGCAGCGGCGTCACGATTTATGTCGACGGGGATTCCCATGGCGTCGAGGTTTCCGAGCAATTTTTCGAGACTGGGCTGCGCGGTGCCATTGGAGAGCGGGCCGATTCCGGTGTGCAGTACGTCGATGCCCAGTTGGGCCGCGGTCAAGTAGAGCTGCGAGGCGGCACCGGTCGTGCAGTGGCTGTGCAGTTCGAGAATCTTGTCACCCGTGATCTCACGCATCGGGGGCACCAGGTCGCGCACGCGTTCGTCGGTGAGCAATCCGCCCGGATCTTTCAGGTAGATGATGTCGATGTTGGGATCTGCCGCGTAGGCGCGGGTGTTGGCCAGATAGCGTTCGTCGGTGTGCACGGGGCTTTCGGTGAAGACCACACCGGCAACGACCTGTTCGATTCCCTCTTCCTTTGCCCAGCGCGCCACCTTGATGGTGGCGTCGCGGTCGTTCATGGGTTCGGCGATTTGCAGTCGGCGCAGACCGTGACGGGCGAGCAAACGCAGTGACATGCGAAAGACCGGTTCCGAGGCCTTCTCCCACGACATGAAGCGCATGCCCGTGGTGATGGCCGCCAGCGGAGTGTTGGGTGTCACGGCGCGCATGCGCGAGATGCGCTCCCACGGGTTCTCGTGGTGGAACTTGACGCCCATCGACAGGTGCGTGGACGACGTAAAATCTATGGCTTGCAGATTCATGGCCTCGAGCAGCGGGCCGACCGCCTCGACCATTCCCGTCGTGACGCCGAGCGCCGCCCACAAACTTTGGTTACCGTCGCGAACGCTGGTGTCAACGATGCGCACGGGCCCGCGGGTGCGTTGGGTGCCGCCCGTGGCCAGGTGAGGGGCAACGCGTGCCCCGCTCGATGCGGAGTCAGTGGCCTGTGGCCCGGTTTTCTGCGGCCCCTTTTTCTTGGCTGTGGTCATGTGAGACTCTCCATTCGTGCTTCCCAAACGGGGCCAAACCACGATGTCGGCACTCCACCGGCCACAAAGTCGGGATGAGTGAGCACATACTCGTGCATCGGCAGGGTGGTCTTGAGACCTTCGATGGTCACGTTTCGCACGGCGGCAGTGGCGGCAGCCACAGCGGCGTCGCGGTTATGGGCCCGAACAATCAGTTTTGCCATCAAGCTGTCGTAGAACGGGGGAAAGCGGTAGCCCTCCTCGATCTGCGTGTCGATACGAATTCCCGGGCCCCGCGGCCACTCCAGTCGCGTGATGTCACCCGAGTTGGGTTGAAAATCCGCGTTCGGGTCTTCGGCGTTGATGCGCATTTCAATGACGGCCGCCGGCGGAACCGGCCCCACGTCGGGCAGCTGAGGGTCGCGGCCGAGGGCGAGCAGCAGCTGGGCGGCCACCAGATCAACGCCAAACGCCTCTTCGGTCACCGGGTGCTCCACCTGGATGCGGGCGTTGACCTCAAGAAAGATCACGTCTTCTGATTCGGTATCGACCAAGAACTCGACGGTGCCGGCACCCCGATAGCGCAAGACTTTCACGAGCGCGCGGGAGGAATCGTGCAAAATTTGGCGGCGTTTTTCACTGAGACCCGGTGCGGGACACTCTTCGATAAGTTTCTGATGACGGCGCTGGACCGAGCAGTCGCGGTCGCCAAAGATCCAGGCGTTACCCTCGCCGTCGCCAAACACCTGCACCTCAACGTGGCGTGCCCGACCGTAGTAGCGCTCCAAATAGAGGGCGCCGTTGCCAAATGCGGCCACCGCTTCGGCCGCGGCTTGGGGCGCCAGCTCAACTAGCTCTTCCGGGTTGGTCACCAACCGGATGCCGCGCCCACCGCCACCGTGGATAGCCTTAATCAAGAGGGGATAGCCGATCTGCTCACCGAGCGCCACGACATTGTTGGGGTCGTCGATGGCGATACCGGCTCCCACCGGAACCCCGGCGTCGATAGCCACCTGTCGGGCGCTGCCTTTGTCGCCTACGGCGCGCAGTGTCTCGGGGCGTGGACCCGCCCACGCGATGCCTTCCTCTTCGAGCAGCTCGCAGAGTGCCGGCTGCTCG
>WLNS01000105.1 GCA_009699665.1 Actinomycetota bacterium | reverse complement strand
GCCAAGGGCGGCATCGCCGTGGCACGCACGCCCATCGCCGAGATCGACTTCGAGGTGGGCGAGACCATCATCATCAAGGAAGGTTCGTTCGCCGGCCTTCCCGGGTCCATCAGCGAGATCAAGCCCGAGAGTGGCAAGCTCATCGTGCTCGTCTCGCTGTTCGAGCGTGAGACGCCCGTTGAGCTCAGCTTTGGACAGGTCGAAAAGCAGTAGATAGCGTTAGTGCAGATCACCGCGGTTGACGTCAGGTCAACTGGCGGGAGAGCCGCCCGGAACCCCGGGTAGTTCGAACCCCTAAAGAAAGAAAAAGAAATGGCACCGAAAAAGAAGCAAGTGGGTCTGATCAAACTTCAGATCCAGGCCGGAGCCGCGAATCCCGCTCCGCCCGTTGGTCCCGCACTGGGTCAGCACGGCGTGAACATCATGGACTTCTGCAAGGCCTACAACGCCGCCACCGAAGCACAGCGTGGCAACATTATCCCCGTCGAGATCAGTGTCTACGAAGACCGATCCTTCGACTTCATTCTCAAGACCCCGCCGGCTTCCGAGCTCATCAAGAAGGCCGCTGGTGTGGGCAAGGGATCCTCCACTCCGCACACCGTCAAGGTGGCCAAGCTCTCAGATGCACAGGTCACGGCGATTGCCGAGCAGAAGATGTCTGACCTGAACGCCAATGACGTTGAGGCCGCTAAGAAAATCATTGCCGGAACCGCGCGTTCCATGGGCATCACGGTAGAGGGCTAGGAGGAGTTCGCATGGGAATCAAGTCAAAGGCCTACGCGGCCGCTCTCGAGAAGATCGAAGAGGGCAAGTTTTACACTCCGGCTGAAGCCGTAGCAATTGCGCGCCAGACGGGGTCTGCCAAGTTTGACTCCACCATTGAGGTGGCGCTCAAGCTCGGTGTTGACCCTCGCAAGGCTGACCAGATGATCCGCGGAACGGTTATTCTGCCGCACGGCACGGGCAAGACGCCGCGCGTGGTCGTATTCGCAACCGGTCCGGCTGCCGAGGCTGCTCTGCAGGCCGGCGCCGATGAGGTGGGCGGAGACGAACTGATTGAGAAGATCGCCAACGGGTACACCGCATTTGATGCGGCTGTCTCGACCCCCGAGCTCATGGGCAAGGTCGGTCGTCTCGGCAAGGTGCTCGGTCCGCGCAACCTGATGCCAAACCCTAAGACAGGAACGGTGACGCCGGATGTGGCCAAGGCCGTTTCCGATATCAAGGGTGGCAAGATCGAGTTCAAGGTCGACAAGCACTGCAACGTTCACTTCATCGTGGGCAAGGCGAGCTTCTCGGCGGAACAGCTCGACGAGAATATCTCAACCGCACTCGAAGAAATCGTGCGCCTGAAGCCGTCATCGTCTAAGGGCCGTTACGTGCAAAAGGGTGCCGTCTCGACGACGTTTGGTCCCGGCATTCCGTTGGACGTTGCGTCCTTCTAACAAATTCTGAGCACAAGAAGGGGTCGAGCCGGTTGGCTGGGCCCCTTTCTTGTCTTCTGGCATAAATGCGCGACCACAGAACGCGTAGTCTTTAACGGTGATTGAACAGCCCCGCCACATAAAGTCCATTCCGGCTTACAAACCCGGCAAGTCCAGCGTGGACGGCTGGGACGGCCCGGTCCACAAGCTTTCGTCGAACGAAAATCCCTATTCACCGCTGCCCTCTGTGATTGAGGCGATGTCGCACGCGGTGGCGACCATGCATCGTTACCCCAACATGGCTGCGCCCGAACTGACGTCTCTGTTGGCCCAGCGTTACGCCGTAGATGAGCACGAGATTGCCTTTGGCGGCGGCTCTGTTGAGGTCGCAGCGCAGCTCATTCGCGCTTTTGCGGGAGCGGGCGACGAGGTGATGTATGCCTGGCGATCGTTTGAGGCCTACCCCATTCTGGTTCGCGGCGCGGGTGCCGAACCGGTTCAGGTGCCGCTCACGCCGAAGTTGCGTCACGATCTTCCGGCGATGTTGGCCGCCATCACACCCCGCACACGCGTCATTTTCATCTGCACGCCGAACAATCCGACCGGACCGGCGGTGGGTCACGACGAACTGCGCGACTTCTTGACGAATGTTCCCGAACGCATTCTGGTGGTCATTGACGAGGCCTACGGGCATTTTCAGACGGATCCCTCTGCTGCGCGCGGGATCGATCTCTTTCGGGAGTTTGTGAACGTGGCCGTGCTGCACACGTTCTCGAAAGCCTATGGATTGGCCGGACTGCGCCTCGGCTATGCGATTGCGCGCGAGCACATTCAAGAGGGCTTGCGGAAGGTCGCCATGCCCTTTGCGGTGACCGACATCGCGCAGGCGGCGGGTGTGGCCTCCCTGGCAGCCGAAGACGAATTGATGGAGCGCATCAACGTACTGGTGGCTGAGCGATCGCGCGTGGAGATTGACCTAGCCATTCAGGGCTGGAACGTGACCCCCTCGCAAGCCAATTTCACCTGGCTTGAACTGGGCGACGCAACTGATGCTGTTTCGGCACACCTTAATTCGCGGGGCATCATTGCTCGCCCGTTTTCCGGCGAGGGTATTCGCGTCACGATTGGCGACGCGGCTGCAAATGACGCTGTGATTGCCGCTCTGGCTGACGCGCCGCGACCCTCAGCCTGATTCCTCAGGCGGCGCTGTCGCGCAGTCGAATAATCTCGGCAATCAGTGCTGCTGCCCGCTTCAGCACATCGTCGATGGCGGCGTCGTCGCGTTCAATCCAGGTATACCGCGGCTCGCTGCCCATCGGCACAAAATCCTGGTGCTGTTCCCACACGAAGAGCGTTCGCTCGGCGCCAAGAACGTACTGCTGCCAATAGATCTGCCGCATATAGTTGGGCGGAATTTCTTCGAGTGATTTTCCTGAGGTTTTGATCTCGGCCAGCGCCAGACCCGCGTCCAGTTCGCCAATACCGTCGGGCGTGGCGAGGTGACGCCGATCTCCCTCGGCGTGAAACAGGCCCTGATTCGATTCGATGCCGAACTTCTCAAAAACCCAGGCGGCGATGATGGGCTCGCGTTCTTGGCCGTGGCGTGTATAGGCATTTCCGGTAAACGTTGAGCCGAACAATTTTTCGCGGGCCGCCTGCGGAATGGCCGAGGGCGAACTCAGGCGTGCCACGTCGGTGGCGGTGATGCCGGTGGCGCGAACGCGCATCCATTCGCCCTTGTCCATGCCATCGGCGAGCATGCGATCGCGATAGGTAAGGAGCACGGACATGTATTCATTCTGGTGCCCGCGGGGGACGTCGACTTCGTCGCGCGCCGATTGAGGGTATTCAGGTCGCGCTCATAGCAAATCCATAGAAACGTGAGGATACTTAGAGTGTGATGAATCAAACCGCTGAATTAGCACCCCGCATCAAACGCCCCGACGGTTCACCGGTGCGCGTTCTCGTCGTCGACGACGAAACGGCACTCGCCGAGTTGCTGCAGATGGCTTTTAAGCTCGAAGGGTGGGACGTCCGCACCGCGGGTGATGGACTCTCCGCGGTCAAGATGGCCCGAGAGTTTCGACCCGACGCTGCTGTGCTTGACATCATGTTGCCTGATTTCGACGGACTGCAGGTGATGCAGCGCATTCGCGCCGACGGGCAGTCGACGCCCGTACTCTTTCTCACGGCGAAGGATGCACTCGAAGACCGTATTGCCGGACTCACTGCTGGCGGCGATGACTACGTGACAAAGCCCTTCAGTCTCGAAGAGGTCGTTGCTCGGGTTCGCGGGCTCATTCGACGCTCGGCGCTGGTCGTTGACGCCAACGAATCGCCCATCATCACCATCGGTGACCTAGAACTGAATGAAGAGAGCCACGAAGTGTTTCGCGCGGGACGTGCCATCGATTTGACGGCAACCGAGTTTGAGCTACTGCGCTACCTGATGCGTAACCCGCGTCGCGTGCTCAGCAAGAGCCAGATTCTTGATCGCGTCTGGAGTTATGACTTTGGCGGCCGGTCGAGCGTCGTCGAAATCTATATTTCTTATCTGCGCAAAAAGGTTGACGCCGAGGGTGTTCCGATGATTCACACCGTGCGCGGTGCGGGGTACATGCTCAAGCCCGGCGACTGATATCCGTGTCAGCATCAGAACCGCGCCTTCCCGGTTCGCCCCGTGGGGATGCGCAAGGCAGACGGCGTCGCCCGTGGACGCTCCGGCGTCGATTGACCGTCACCGTTGCCACCCTGTTGGTGCTGGCGAGCATTTTGATTGGATTTGTGAGCGTCTTTGCCCTGCAATCGTTTCTTACCGAACGGCTCGACGCACAGCTAGCCTTTGCTCTCGAGCGCTCGCAAGCAGCAGTGAACCCCAACAATGGCAACAATGGCAATTCGGGCAATTCGGGCAATTCAAACAACTCGGGTAACTCTGGCAAACCCAACAAGTCCAATAACTCCGGCAACTCGGGAAATTCCAACGACTCCAACGATTCAGGCAATAGCGATCGCGATAACGACAATGACAACACGCAGGGTGCGTTGCGCGCGCCCGGTCAGTCGGCAGGGATGCTCGTGGCCGTGACGACTGCGTCCGGCCCGGTGGTGGCGGGAATCCTCGACCGCCGGGGAAATCCGCAGATTGTGCCCGACGGCACGCTGACGGCCCAGAATATTCTTCAGGCAACGAGGGCGGGTAGTCGCCCCTTTACGCTCGAGACGAAGGGAGCAGGCGCTTTTCGCGCGGTTTCGGCAGCGTCCGGCACTCAGCTGCTCATTATCGGCCTGCCCCTCGAAGAGGTAAACGCGGCGACAACGCAACTGATTACGATCATTCTTATTGTCACCGTTGTGGGAGTGGGGGCTGCGATTCTTGCGGGCCGATTCCTCGTTCGCTGGGAACTGCGGCCACTTGAGCGAGTTGCCGACACGGCAACCCGGGTCTCCCAATTGCCGTTAGCGTCAGGCAATGTCACCATCACG
>WLNS01000104.1 GCA_009699665.1 Actinomycetota bacterium | reverse complement strand
CGGATGTTTCTTTTGACGACAAGGGCATCATCGTTGATGGCAAGCACATCACGGTTCTTGAAGAGCGCGATCCCGCAAACCTGCCGTGGCGTGCTCTCGGCGTAGACATCGTTATTGAGTCGACCGGTCGGTTTACCGACGCCGCTGACGCCGTGAAGCACATCGAGGCGGGGGCGCGAAAGGTATTAATTTCGGCGCCGGCGACAGGTGAAGACGCAACCTTTGTCATGGGTGTCAACAATCATTTGTACGATCCCATCAAGCACAACATCATCTCGAATGCCTCGTGCACGACAAACTGCCTGGCCCCACTCGCCAAAGTTTTTAACGACACTTTTGGCATTAAGAGTGGCTTGATGACAACCATCCATGCTTATACGGCGGATCAAAACCTGCATGATGGTCCGCACACTGACCTTCGCAGGGCGCGCGCCGCGGCAGTCAACATCGTGCCGTCATCAACGGGGGCGGCTAAGGCCATCGGTCTTGTCCTGCCCGAGTTGCAGGGCAAACTCGATGGCTTCGCTCTGCGCGTGCCGACACCGACGGGGTCGATTACTGACCTCACCGTTGAGACGGAACGCGTGGCGACAAGAGACGAAATACTCGCCGCCTACCGAGAAGCATCCGAGGGATACCTCAAGGGAATCCTGAAGTACACGGAAGACGAGATTGTCTCGAGCGATATTGTCTCTGACCCTCACTCATCCGTATTTGATGCGGGACTCCTGCGCATTTTGGGAAATCAGGTCAAGCTCTCGAGTTGGTACGACAACGAGTGGGGCTACTCGAACCGACTCGTAGACCTCACCGAGTTCGTCGCCGAGCGACTGTAGCATTTTGGCACTTCGCACTCTCGACGCTCTCGGCGATCTACGTGGTAAGCGTGTGCTTCTGCGCTGCGATTTGAACGTCCCGCTTGACGGCACTTCGATTACCGACGATGGCCGCATACGCGCGTCATTACCGACGATCGAGCGACTGAGAGCGGCGGGCGCTCGGGTCATTGTGCTGAGCCACCTGGGCCGACCCGAGGGAACCCCCGACGAGCGCTTCAGTTTGGCTCCGGTTGCGCAACGCTTGGGCGAATTGCTTGGCGTTGTGGTCGGTCTTGCTTCAGATACGGCAGGAACTTCTGCTCACGCGTCGGTAGTTAAGATGACGGACGGCGATCTGCTGGTGCTCGAAAACGTACGGTTCAATACTGGCGAAACCTCTTCAGATGTCGAGGTGCGGCGAAGGTTTGCTCAGGAGTTAGCGACCCTCGGCGACGCGTATGTGTCGGATGGTTTTGGCGTGGTGCATCGTAAGCAAGCGAGCGTGTATGAGCTGGCTGAACTCTTGCCAAGCGCAGCAGGCCTGCTGATCGAAACAGAGTTGCGCGTGCTCGAACGACTCACCGTTTCGCCAGAGCGTCCGTACACGGTCGTATTGGGCGGGTCGAAAGTCTCAGACAAAATTGGTGTCATTTCGCATCTCCTGCCCCTCGTCGACAACATCTTGATCGGCGGTGGCATGGTCTATACCTTCCTCGCAGCCATGGGTTACAAGGTGGGCGGCAGCCTGCTCGAGTCGGATCAGATCGAGACGTGCCAGAGATACATTGCAGAAGCGCGTGAGCAGGGGGTAAATCTCGTGTTGCCTTCAGACATCGTCGTCGGTGCCGCGTTTGCTGCTGACACCGAACACCGGGTGGTTGACGCCGATGAGCTCGAAGACACGCCTTTTGGAGCATCAGGAATCGGCCTCGACATCGGGCCGCAAAGTTCCGAAGTTTTTGCTCAATATATTCGCGAGTCTCGCACGGTCTTCTGGAACGGGCCGGCGGGAGTATTTGAGATGGCAGCGTTCGCCAACGGTACGCGCGCCATTGCGCAAGCGTTAGCAACGATGCACGGGCTATCTGTCGTCGGCGGTGGCGACAGTGCTGCGGCGGTGCGCATTCTGGGATTTGACGACTCCGCCTTCGGACATATAGCAACCGGTGGCGGCGCAAGTCTCGAATTTCTTGAAGGGAAATCCCTTCCTGGACTGGAGGTACTCGGATGGCCGTAGATAGACGCCCGCTCATCGCAGGCAATTGGAAGATGAACTTTGATCATTTGCAGGCCATTGCGTTCACGCAAAAACTTGCGTGGACCCTTCGTGATGCGAATCACGACTACGCGACCACCGAGGTGGCTATTTTTCCCCCTTTCACTGACTTGCGGAGTATTCAGAATCTCATTGAGGGAGACAAATTTGATTTGGCTTATGGAGGCCAAGATGTCTCGTCGCATGATGCCGGGGCGTATACGGGAGAAGTTAGTGGTTCATTCCTTAAGGCCTTAGGTGCGTCCTATGTTTTGATCGGACATTCCGAGCGTCGTCAATATCACGCTGAGACCGATGAAATCGTTCGGGCCAAGGTCGAGGCAAGTTTACGTCACGACCTCATCCCCATCATTTGCGTGGGCGAGACCGAATCCGACCTCGAGCAGTTTGGTCCGAGCGCTGTTCCCGTGGCACAACTGCGAGCCGCGCTTTCGGGAATCGCTGAGAAAGACATCGTCATCGCCTATGAGCCGGTCTGGGCAATCGGCACGGGTAAAGCTGCCACCGACGAACAGGCCGAACAGGTATGTGGCGCGCTGCGCACCGCCCTCGCCGAGGCGTGGGGAATGGCGCCGGCAGAATCGACGCGCATCCTTTATGGTGGCTCGGTGAAGGCCACGAATATTGCGGCACTGATGCGCCAGCCCAATATTGACGGAGCCCTCGTGGGTGGCGCGAGCTTGGACATTTCAGAGTTTGCGAGCATCTGTCGCTTTCTCAAGCACGTGGTTTAGTCAGCTAGACTAGAGCCAGTCTTTGTCACCGAGAAATCAAGGTTTACCATGGAAATTCTGCAAATCGTTTTGCAAGTAGTTTTAGGAATTACGAGTCTGTTGCTCACGCTCCTCATCTTGCTTCACAAAGGACGCGGCGGTGGTCTGTCAGACATGTTTGGTGGTGGAGTAACCTCTAGCCTCGGTTCGTCGGGTGTCGCTGAGCGAAATCTCAATCGCATCACGATTATTCTCGGCCTCGTTTGGATTGTGTGCATCGTGCTCCTCGGGCTCATCACACGATTTACGGGAGTCTAGACGTGGCAGGGGGAAGTGCCATTCGTGGTTCTCGCGTCGGGGCCGGACCCATGGGCGAGCAAGACCACGGCATTCATGCTGACCGAGTCGCGATTCCCTATTGGGATGCGCTCGGAAACGAGACGATTCGGCACTACGCTGCGAACCTACCCGTTGAAGAGATCCCTGAAATCATCGATTCGCCAACGTCGGGCCTCCCGGCAGGGCGCGACAAGAATAACCCACCCGAGATGGCAAAAACAGAGCCGTACAAGACACACCTGGCTTATGTTAAGGAGCGTCGCACTCCCGAAGAGGCAGCTCAAATTCTCGAGGATGCGCTCCATCAGCTTCGTGTGCGACGCGGAACAGCTAAGTCCTGACGTTTCTCGATCTCATGACACAATCGCTTGTGTTCACTGCTGGGGCGACGCGCTAACGTCACAGTAGATCCGCGTTTCGGCGCGACCATGGACGAGCGCTACAGGTAGCCGCCTGTCGTTGGTGAGAATCCGGGTTGCTGCAATCGCCCCACTTTTATCTTCTCCGACCGCTGCGACCCAGACGTGTTGTGAGGAATTTATTGCATCAAGCGATAACGACAGCCGTTCGGGTGGCGGCTTGGGGGAGTGGCGCACGGCAAGTACCGCCTGGTGGCCTTCCAGGTCTCGCCCCTGATCAGGAAAAAGCGAGGCAACGTGTCCATCGGCGCCAACACCCAAAAGAGAGATGTCAAAGCCGAGCCCAGCAACGCCGAGACCAACGGCACGCAGTTCATCGGCGTAGGCGAGAGCCGCCTCATCGAGTGATAATCCATCGTCAGGCGCGGGCATCTCATGCACGTGTGTCAGCGAAAAAGGCAGCCGGTCAATAAATCCCGGGCGAGCCTGTTGGGCATTTCGCTCCGGGTCGTGTCGCGCGAGCCATCTTTCGTCACTCCACCACAGATGAACGCGCGTCCAGTCCACAGCGGTGTGCTCATTACCAATCTGATTGAGCACAGCTATGCCCACGGTTCCGCCGGTGAGGCTCAGGTGCACAACGTCCTGACTTGCCAGAAGGTGTTCTAAATGGTGCACGACATCAGCGCTCACACGTTGAATCAGTGCGTCTCTGTCAGGGAGCACGACAAGTTCCGCAGGGTTCACGCGATTGCTTTTCTGACTAGCATCAGCCCCTGGGTGATGACTTCTCCGTAAACCACATCGGGATCGAGCCTCCTGAGTTCCTCTGAGAGGCAGTCGCGCAGGCTTCGATTGGGCAGTGTCACATCGTGCGTCGGTTGACCTGCCTGGGTGAGCCGCACAACGTTGTCATTGACGCGCTTAAAGGTGACGTCACCAGAGAAGCGTGACAGGGTGACCGCTCGGATAGAACCGTCCGAGCGATCGTCATGTTTGAGCGTGAGTGTGACGTCGAGACTTAGTTGCAGGGAGAGCCATGCTGCAAGCAACGTTGCACTCGGAGAGTTGGCTGACGCGACAACGGTGACCGCGGTAATGGGTTCGTGCGGCGGTTGGTCCAGTATTGCGGCGAGCTGGGCACGCCACAGCGTCACTCGTGTCCAGGCAAAGTCTGCGTCTCCCGGAGCGTATGTTGCACTCAGAGAATTAAGTTGGCTTAGGGGATCCGAAAAGCCCCGAGCATCAGTTATTCGACACTGTGCAATCTGCCCCAGTGAACTGTGCGAGACATTAGTTGGGGCCAGTCCTGGCCACCACGTGACGACTGGTGCGTCCGGCAACAGCAGTCCGATGACGAGACTGCTCTCATCTTGTCCCACCGCTCCGTAAGCGCGCAACACAATAACCTCGCTCGCGCCGGCGTCGCCACCAACTCTGATTTCAGCG
>WLNS01000103.1 GCA_009699665.1 Actinomycetota bacterium | reverse complement strand
CCGCTGCCGGTAGTGACTACAAGGTCATAGGTGACCTCACGCTTCGTGGTGTCACCAAGTCGGTCGAGTTTGATCTCGAGTTCGGCGGATTCGCTACCGACCCTTACGGCAACTACAAGATGGCTGCCACAGTGACCGGTGTTATCAACCGCGAAGACTTTGGAGTGGTGTGGAATGCACCGCTCGAAACCGGCGGTGTGCTCGTGGGTGAGAAGGTTACCATCACCATTGAGCTTCAGGCCGCACTTCAGGCCTAACTGTTTCGACACAGGGGCTCCGGGGTGACTCGGGGCCCTTTGTGTATTAACTGACGCTATTCCTCGGTGAGAATGCCCGTGATTTCTTCATTGACGAGCCGCAGGTTTTCGACCAGGAATCCTTCGAGCACCCAGTTCTTGCTTGAGGGCCGCGAGAGGCGAATGGGTTTCGTGAGCGCCGGCATTTCGTGAGTCGTCGGATGAGGTGCGGTGACGGCATCTAAGCCAGCATCGCGCACAACGATACGAAGGTCGTGTCCTGCTCTTTTAAGCTCATCAGAAATCTCACCGATGTTGGCGTCGGTCGTGAGGGAATCGTCGCACTTGTCGCGAATGGCGCGGGCAATTCCGATGGTCCGCGTGGTGAGGACGGCCAAGCGTTCCAAGAGGTTCGCCAGTGTGTCGAGCGCGGGCCGGTGTTTGCTCCGGCGCAGCATATTGAACCGCAGGCTCTCCTGGAGCGAGGTGACACGCGCCTGCGCGGCCGTGAGTTCGGCGCGCAGATGGCGCGCGCGCCAATAGACGTCGTTGAGTACTTCGCCACTCGTGCGACGTGAGAGCACAGCCCCCAAATCTTCAAGGACTTGGGCGATGTTTCCACCGAGAGTCCCCACGGCGTTCTTCGCGGGCGCCAGGGCGACCGGGGGAACGATGACAGCATTGATGATGATTCCGATCACCGCTCCCAATACTGTTTCGAGAATACGGATCAGAGCGTAATCCGGAGTCGCCGCACCAATGACGATAGAGAGCATCGCGCTAATGGCTATCTGGTTGGCGGTGGCCGGGGTGAGTTTGAAGGCCCATCCGGTGGTGATAGCGGCCGCGATGGCTATGAGTACCAGCCACGGAGGAGAGCCGAAGATGAGGCTTGCCCCCAGGGCAATCGCCACGCCAATGATGGTGGCCGTGGAACGTTCGAGGGCCTTACCTAGTGATGCGTTGACACTGGGTTGCACAACGATGATGGCGGCGATGGCGGCGAAAACGGGTTGGTCGGTCTGAAACAGCGGAGCGGCAATGAGCCAGGCCGCGAGTGCCGCGCCGATGGACTTAAGAACCTGCAAGAAAGGAATGCGTCGTTTGGCCCGCACATTCGCTCGGATGCTCACGGTTTCACGGTAGTCGTGGCTTCGGTGTAGTCGTGGCGGCGCGCGCAGAACTCGTTCCAGAGTTGTTTGAGGTCCCATGCCTGCATTGCCTCAATCGATATGCCGCGTTCACCGGTGCGGCGCGTGCGGCCCCGAATCACCATAAGTTTTGTGCCAAAAAGGAGTGACCCCGTTGCTTGCTGTGCTTCTTCGAAGAAGGTGGCGTCGGCGCATCCGCTGCCGTCGTCGAGGCTGATGAACACGACGCGTTTACCGGATCGCATCGGTGGCGTCTGTGTGGCGATGCGCACGCCAGCAACCAACACCTCAGTTTTGTTGCGCAGTCCCAGTAGCTGATCTGACGGAGTTACGCCCATGTCGTCAAGTAGGGGCCGATAGGCCTCGATCAGATGCTCTGACGCATCCATGTCGAGCACGCCGAGCTCGACCCGTGCCCGATCGGCGGCGGTAAATTGCGGGTTTCCGCGGGGGATGCGACCTCGATCGTCAATCGTGAAATCGAGTTGGCTGTCGGCATCACTGCGGGTCGGTCGCTTGGCGGTGAGCTGGCGCACAAACGCGATGACATCGCCCCGCGTGGGTGGTTGGTCGACCGGGGTGAGTGCGAGCGAATCCAGTGCCCCCACCAGCGCCAAACGCTGCATGAGCGCGCGCGAGGGGCGGGCGCGCTCGTAGAGGTCGGTGATGCTCGTGTATGGCTGACCCGTCAGCAGTCGCCCGAGTTCGCCGTCGCTGATGCCGTGCACGTCGCGCAGTGAGAGCCGAATGCCCAGCGTGCCGCCACGCAGGCGCTCCACCCGGTATTCGTCGATGCTGATGTTGGCATCCAGGGGCAGAATGGGCACTCCCATGCGTCGGGCCTCGGCCAGCAGCAGTCGGCGTGGATACATACCCGGGTCGTGCGTGAGGATACCGGCGAGGAACTCGGCCGGATAGTGCGTCTTGAGCCAGGCGCTCTGATAGGTGGGCAGCGCAAAGGCCGCGCCGTGTGCTTTGCAGAAACCAAACGACCCAAACCCTTTGAGCACTTGCCAGATGCGCTCGATGTCGATGTCGGCGAACAGGCGTGTGCCCGTCTCGGGGTCGCGCCTCTCTGCCGTGCGGGTGCGAAACGCGCGTTCGATCGATGCGGTGGATTTCTCCATGGCGCGACGCAGTTCGTCGGCCTCGGCTAGGGTGACGCCCATGCACTCGTGCAGAATGCGCAGGATGTGCTCGTGGTAGATCACCACGCCGTAGCTGTCGCGCAGGAAGGGACGGAAGCGCGGGTGCAGATAGTTGGGCGCGGTAAACCCGTGTTTGGCGTCGAGAAAGGGCGCCACCATATTGCCCTTCATGGGCCCGGGGCGAAACAGCGAGATGTCAGCAATCAGGTCGTTGTATTCATCGGGCTGCATCTTGCCGATGAGCTCGCGTTGTCCGGGGCTCTCAATCTGAAACATGCCGAGGGTGTGACC
This sequence comes from Actinomycetota bacterium, assembly GCA_009699665.1. Taxonomy (GTDB): domain Bacteria; phylum Actinomycetota; class Actinomycetes; order Actinomycetales; family Microbacteriaceae; genus UBA963. Next base: position 2,142 of record WLNS01000103.1, on the reverse strand, counting down.
GGTTCGGATGTTCGCAAACGTTGCCTCGTCATCGTGGGGGATGGCGTCGAGTTCGATCAGGCCGTCGGGTTTGATGTAGGGAGCATCAGCCGGCAGCTTGCCTACCTGGGCCGCGTGGGGGCCGTGCACGCGCTGAATCTCGCGCAGTGTGTAGGCCAACGTGGACTGCATGCGCACGCCCAGCACGTCGAGCTTGAGCAGGCCAACATCGTCAATGTCGTCCTTGTCAAACTGGCTCATCGGAAGCCCCATTCCCGAGGGTTGCATGGGACTCAGGTTGTAGAGATCGTTGTTGCCCAGAATGACGCCACAGGGATGCATCGAGACGTGCCGGGGGAGTCGGTCGAGTCGCTCGGCCACATCAACCAGCAGTTCGAGGCGCGCGTCTTCGTCGAGCATCGTGACGAACTCCCGCATCTCGGGCTTGGTGTCGAGGGCCCGGCGAAAGTCGCGGGCGTTGAAACGCCAAATGTTCTTGGCCACGAAACCGATCTGTTCGGGGCTGAGCCCCAAGGCCATGCCCGCATCTCGGGCGGCGCCACGAGCGCGGTAGGTGTTTTGCATCGACATGAGGCTCACCCGGGTGCTGCCGTAACGTTCGAAGATGGCTCGGTAAACCTCGTGGCGCCGGGCCGACTCCACGTCGATGTCGATGTCGGGCAGCGTCTCACGCTTGTTGCCGAGAAAGCGCTCAAACAACAGGTCGTGTTCGAGCGGATCGACGTTGCTGATGCGCAGGAGGTACGTGACGATGCTGCCGGCACCACTGCCGCGCGCCTGGTTGCGAATGCCCATGCGGCGCATGAGCGCAGACACGTCGGCCACGGTCAGAAAGTACGAGGCAAAACCAAAGTCGTAGATGGTGTTGAGTTCAGTATCGAGCCGTTCGGTGATGCGCCGCATGTCGGTGGCACCCGCGTAGGGGTAGCGCTCACCGATGGCGGCCTCGGTGCTCTGGCGCAGAACCGACGCCGGGTTGCCGCTGAGGCCAATCACATCGTTTTCGGGAATCTTGGCTTGACGCCAACCGATATCGGTTTCGGGGTCGAGCACGCAACGCAGGGCGAGCCGTTCGCCGGCGGCCATCATGCGGTGGGCGGCCCCCTGGTCGAGTCGGGAGGCCCGGGCGACGCGCAGGGCGATGGCGTGCATTTCGGTCGGCGTCTTGAGCCAGGCTTGGCCATTGGCTTGTGGGGTGAAATCGCCCAGTGCACGCAGTATGGCCGCGGCATCGAGCACGTCGCCCGTGAGCGCATCATCGGCTTCGAGGTAGCGCACCGCGTTGCCAAGCACCGCTGGGGTTTCGGTGTCGTGGGCGAGTTCGAGCATCGTGACCGCGTGGCGCAGGCTGGCGGTGGTGCCCGGAGCGGTGTCGTGGCACACCACCTCGAGCGCGATAGCCCCGGGGAGCGTGTGGGTCCACCAGGCGAGCAATTCACGCGCTCGGTCGGCATGGCCGCGAGCAAGCGCCTGCCCCACGTCTGAGGTGGGGCCCAGAAGCACGGTGACGGCGATGCCGTCGGGGCCGCGAAGAAGGGAACGCAGTCGCGTGCGGGCGAGGGCGGCAGGAGAGGCGCGTGTACTGCGCGCGTGCGCGGCCGTGATGGCACGCGCCATGCTCGCCCAGCCGCGTCCCTCGCAGTGCCCGTGGGCGAGCAGAGTGAGGCGTCCCGCTGGCCCTCCGTTGCTCTCTCGCAGCGCCAGGTCTACCCCCACGACCGGCTGTAGTCCGTTGGCCACGCACGCGCGAATGTGGCGAACGGCACCGTAGAGTCCATCGCGATCGGTGATGGCCGCCGCCCACGCGCCGGCAGCCTTTTGCGCCGCCACGAGTGCCTCCGGGCGAGCGGTGCCGTAGTGCGCCGAAAAAGCCGAGGCAACGTGCAGGTGGGTGAAGTCGGGCATGGCTATCGGCTAAGCAAAGAGTCGCTGGTCAAGTTCGGTAGTGGATGCTCCCACGAGACGCCACCCATCGCCGTGCTGGGCCAGGTCGTATATGCCATCATCGAGGGGCACTCCGGCGGTGAGGGCAATCGCGTCGACGCGCCACGTGGGAACGTCGAGCGGTCGTGTCTGACCCCGAGTGACGCGCTCGACCCCCTGCCACCACACGCGGCGACTCAGCCACGGTTCGGGCGCGCT
>WLNS01000102.1 GCA_009699665.1 Actinomycetota bacterium | reverse complement strand
TCGCCGGCTGCCAAAACAGGTAACACAGAAAGGGACAACAAAATTAGGGAGGCCTGCGATGAAAGGAGAGCGCTCAGGTTGCTCGTCGTGAGAAAAGTCGTCGGAGCCAAGATGCCAAAGAACGCAATGGCAACGAGCCAGACCACGACGACGCCGTATCGATAACTCACCGCGCGGAAAAATCTTTGTGTCCGGCTTTCGGCTGTGTAAGACAGACCCACAGTCGTCATGCGCTCAGATGGATTTTCGGATAGCGACATTCAGCGAACTCCCTCGTTCGTGGCGATGCATCACGTTTCACTTGCGGACTTACTGCGCAGGTTGACCCTGACACTACGTCTGTGCGCTGGTCGCGTTGTTCAAATTCCGCTATGCAGAATCGAGCTCCCCATTCATTGCACGGTGCCTTCCTTGATGGAATTTTTCCCTGCACTCTCGTGAGGAGGTGATTCTGTTTTGCAGAATTAGGGCGTAAATATTCTTGCGAAGTCTTGACGTAATCAACCGGGAGACCCAAACTCACGGTAACGGCCTGTTTCAGGTCAGCTAAGGAGCCACGATGTCGTCACCCCGATCCGCACCTGCCCAACACTGGCCAATTTCTGAGCGTCCGGAATTGATATTTCCCGGTGATTGTCGGATGGCGGTTTACGTGGGTCTCAATATCGAATATTTTGAATTCGGCAAACCTTCAACCAGTCGAAGCGGCGTTACTGCGGGACTTCCGATAGATCCCCTCAACCATGCCTGGCGCGAATACGGCACGCGGGTAGGTTTCTGGAGAATGCTCGAGGCGATCGATCACAACAAGCTACCCGTGAGCGTTCTCATCAATTCTGAGGCCGCGCGGCAGTTTCCCGAGATAGTAGGCGCCGGACGCGAACGCAACTGGGCATTCCTCGGCCACGGCCGCACGAACAGTGAGCTCTGGGCTGGTTTTGATGAAGAAGGCGAGCGAAACGCAATTGCTGAAATTGTAAAAACGCTGACCGAGACTACCGGCAAGAGTCCTCAAGGCTGGCTGGGGCCCGCGCTCAGTGAGACAGACCATACACTGCGACTTTTAGCAGAGCACGGTTTTCGTTACTCACTTGACTGGGTGAATGACGATCAGCCCTATCCGCTGCCCGTCGAAGGTCACAAATTCGCCTCGATACCTTACTCAATTGAAATCAACGACATTCTTGCCTTCATCGACGACGGCATCTCTCCCGAACAATTTGGCCAAATGATTATTGACCAGTTCGAGGTGCTGCACGAAGAGTCGAAACGACGCCCCGGAGCCGTCATGTGTGTGGCACTGCACCCATTCCTTGTGGGCCAGGCTTTCCGATACAAGTACCTTGCCGCGGCCTTGGACGCGATCAGCGGTTTCTCTGATGTTTGGTATGCAAATTCAGATGAGATCGCTGACTGGTACTTTGCGGGGCCCTACGATTCTGCTGTCAAAGAATTGGGGCGCCGAAAGGGATGAACGATGCGCGGGCCCGGGATGAAGAGTTCTTTGCCGCTCGAGGCTTTGGACTGACCATTGGTTACGGAAAATCCCCCGCAGTGCTGTCCATCGACTTCATCAATGCCTTCACGGATCCAACGCAACCCCTTGGCTCTGATCTCAGCGCCGAAATTCAAAACGCCAGAAAAGTTCTGGATGTAGCGAGATCCCAGGGAATCCCAATCATTCACACTGCCGTCAGTTACGACGACCCGGGTCTAGCCGACGCAGGAGTATGGGCGCTCAAGCAAGCGGGAGTTGTCAGTCTTCGCGCAGGGACACCGCTCGTGGAATGTGACACTCGAATTGGCGTTCAACCCGGAGAGAATGTTCTGGTCAAGAAATACGCGTCAGCATTTTTCGGCACTGACCTCGTGCCAAGACTGGTGAGCAATCGGATCGATACGGTCCTCATTGTGGGCTGCACAACAAGTGGGTGCGTACGAGCCACAGCCGTAGACGCGGTTCAAAACGGATTTCGCCCCATCGTTGTAGCCGAAGCCGTTGGTGACCGATCGAGTGCAGCCCACGATCAAGCACTTTTTGACCTGCAACAGAAATACGCCGATGTCGTGACACTCGAGAGTGCACTCGATTACTTGAGGACGCTAGAAAGCTCATGAATTCTCAGATCGTTCCGGTCCTTACGAAGTAGCACCTACCTGGCGAGGAGCACGGTTGAACCCCGTCGAAGCGTTGCAGTACGAGTAGGCGGCTAGGCCTGTGGGTCAACCCCTGCCCGCATGGGCCAGAGCACCTCGGTGTCTGGCTTTCGTGGCCCCGACCAGGGCGCTCGAACGGCGTGATGACGCTTGGCGAGCGCATAGGCGTGCTCGACATACAAAATGCGCATGCCGTCGAACCGAGAACGCACTTTGTTTTCGGAGAGCTTCGAACGCACTCCGGCGTGCGACATCTCATTCCAGCCTGACGTCCATTCCTCATCGCTGAGTGTTGCGATAACCGACTCGGTCGACCGACCGCGAACGACTTTGACGAGGTGGCGCTCGACCGTCCAGTTGGCGGCCGGTTCCCCTCGGATGCACGAAAGGGTCAGCGTGCCCTGGGTAAGAAGTTGAATGTCGGCCGGAATATCGGTCGAAAGATCGAGCGCTAAGCGCAAGGCGACGGCGTCCATCGCGGCCAGAACCGAAACAGTCCAGTGGCGGGCGGGCGAGGTGGAACGAAAGGACGCCAGGATGGGGTTCATCTCTTGATTGAGTCGTAATTCACTCACCCAACTCAGCATCACATCGACCTTCGGTGCTTCATTCAAGGGGCGCCCAATGACGGCGGCTCGGGCAAGGAACTCCGGCCCCCACGCTGGTTCCCCGGCATAGGTCGAAAGCCGCGCCATCACCGCCTCGCGGCTTGAATACATGCCGTAGAGGGCCATCAGGTAGCCAATGAAAACCGCGACAACGACGAGTCCCAGAAAGGCTCCGACAAACGAGATAACTGCCGATGTTGCATTGGTAGGTTCGACAATGCCCAGCGTCGTGAACGTCGAGCCGGATTGGTAGAGCGACCCCCACACGTCGAGATCGGTGCTGCCCCAGACAGCCATGCCCAGCGTGACGATAAACCCGATGCCATAAACCGTGAGCAAAATAAGCAGAGTGGCCGGTGCCAACCCACTCAGCCAGCGATCCTGTCCCCCGTAGGTGCGGAAAAGCCGAAGCGGTAACTTTGCGAGTCCGGTGATGGCGCCGGAAACGCCACGAGAGATCCAGTTACGTGAATTGCGCGTAATCAACATGGACTGCACCATCGCCGAAACGAGCACCAGTGTGCCCACCACTCCCAGAATGAACAAGAGAAGCCGCATGATTAATTCTTACTCGCCTTCGACGCAGAGCCAGACCCTCGCGAGCTGGCTAACGACAGTAATCTAGAACTTTGCCGCCAACCAGTTTCGAATCTCATCGATAGAACTTGCCGGCAACGAGAAGTGATCATCGTGGGGATAGTCGATCGATGAGATGTCGCCGCCGAGCGCCGTGATGGCGTCGATGTATCCCGTCTGCCAACTGACCGGGTTCGGGCCGTCGTATTGGCTGTCGATCACGACGAGCACCGGTGCGACGGGCTTCTTAAGCGCCGCCGAGCCTTGGGCAAAGGCCGAAAGCCACGCCGGGAACTTCTCCTTGTTAATTGCCATGACCGGTCCACCGTGCTTATAGGCGCGGCTGAGAATGTCACCCAGGTGATGCACGGGCTGGACGTTCCAGTTCTCCTCAAAAATCTGCTTGCCGAGTGGAGTGAACACATCGTCGAGCGACAGTGTTTCGGGAAAAGCTGCTGCGGTGCCCGCAAGTATCATGAAGAGGTGGCTATCGGGTGGAATGTCACTTCCGCCCAGGGCGGAGCCCAAGCCGGGAAGTTTGACGGCGATGATGGGCACACCGGGCGACATGGCCGCGGCACCCACAATCTCGAGATCGCCATAGTCGGCCGGCTCGAGCTCGACAGCGGCGGCAGCCGTGCCGCCACCCTGGGACCAGCCAAACACGCCGAACTTTGTGCCGGCGCCCACGTTCATCTCGCGAGCTGCGTGAACAATCGTTACCGTGTCAATGGCGTTAGTGCGGTTGACCGTGTACTGGTGAACCCCGGGCGTACCGAGCCCCTGGTAGTCGGTGGCCACAACAACCCAATTGTCATCGATGAACTTTTGCAATCCGGGGATTCCGTAGTCGATCTGCGTCTGCGAACCCGACGCAAAATAGGTCGTAATCTCGCGCGCGGGGTCGGGGCACGCCGATGGGGTTCCGGCGTCTCCGATTGCCGTAGTGCCGTGTCCCCAGGAAACGACCTTGCGGTTTTCGCCAGAGCCAGAAGGAGCAATGACAAGGCCGGTTGACTCGGTCTTTTTGCCCTGCACATCGTAAGAGTGATAGCGAATCCGGAACGCCGCGGCGCCCTTTATCTTCGTTTCGATTTCTTCACTATTAATAAGAACCGAGCCCATTGATAAATCCTTGTCTTCTGTAGGGGGCGCACGTACCTATCGGAACGTGCGCATGTGCGTCGTAATTATGCGGGCAAGTTTTTCTTTATCTTGTCGGCACGGTTGCCCAAAATGAGCACCAGGGTTCCGACCACCACGGAAGCAATCGCCAAGGCAATCATGGCCACTGCGAAGCCTTGAACGAATCCTTCTGCAGCAGCGGGAAGCACGCTCGCGTCGGCTGGTTTCGCACCCGTCGCCGACCACGCATTCAGAGCAGCCTCAGCACTCGCTCCGAGTTTCGCCAAAACATGTGACCGGGCAATGCTGTCAATCACGACAGCCGATACGGCCAGTCCCAGCGAATACCAAAACTGTCCGATTGTTGTTCGCGATGAAGAGACCACTCCGTAGTGCTTGGCATCGGCTTCTTGAAGAATCATGCTGCCGTAGGCCACCGAGGGCACGGCCGTTCCGATACCTAGAAGAATCAGGGCCGGCAGGTACTCCCAAATGGACTTTGGCGAGCCAAGTGCCGTGAATGCAAAGGT
>WLNS01000101.1 GCA_009699665.1 Actinomycetota bacterium | reverse complement strand
CGTTCGGCAAACTCGTGCGCATACGCGCTCAGGTCTGCACGCCCCTGTTCGTCACGCATCGTGCTAATCACGCCCACCGGTTTGTTGAGCATGACGTAACGCTTGAGCGCATCCAACTGAACAGCTTGGCCGTCGACCGAGACGAGATCCCGCTCGGGATCAATGCGACGCCCCAATTCGGTCACGGTCACGCCGTTCACAACAATCCGTCCTGCGGTGATCATGTCTTCGACCACGCGGCGCGAGGCCACCCCCGCATGAGCAAGCACCTTCTGCAGCCGCACCCCGTCGGCTTCAGACATCTGCGCGAAAACCCTCAGTGCCGTCGGGCAAAAGCGGTGCGATGGCGGGCAGCTCATCTAGCGAGTTAATTCCCAGCTGCGTGAGCAACAGGTCGCTTGTGCCGTAAAGAATCGCACCGGTCTCGACATCGGTGGTGACCTCGGTAATCAAGCCTCGGCTCACGAGAGTGCGCACCACGCCATCGACGTTGACGGCGCGAATCGATGAAATCTGACCGCGGCTGATGGGCTGGCGGTAGGCCACCACGGCCAGCGTCTCGAGCGCAGCCTGCGATAACTTGGTGGGGTTTTGGGTGAGCACGAAATCAGCCACCACCTCGTCAAAATCCGTTCGCACATAGATGCGCCACCCACCAGCGACCTCGCGCAATTCAAAACCGCGACGCACGCCGCCGCCCTCCCCGTCATAGTCAGCCACGAGTGAAGCGATGGCCGCCTTTATCTGCGTGACCGGTACGCCGAGCGCGGTGCCCAGTGACACGAGGCTCTGTGGTTCGTCGGCCACCATGAGAATCGCTTCAATGGCTCGGGCAACATCGGGTTCATCGGTCATAGTCGGCTCCTAGGTGGGCAAGATTTTCGTCGGTCCACTCACTGGCGGCCCAGGTGAGCGTGAGGTCACCCAGGGGTTCGTCCTGCACGAAGGTGATGGCCGCGTTTCGATAGAGCTCCAAGATCGCCAGAAACCGCGCCACAATCACGCCCGGTGAGGTGGCATCGGCAATGAGTTCGCGAAAGTTTACGGGTCTGCCGCGGCGCAGGATCGCGACCACATGCGCAGCCTGTTCCCGAATGCTGACGAGAGGGGCGTGCAGATGGTCGAGCCCCATAACCGGGATTTCGCGCGGGGCGAGCGCCAGCAGGGCGAGCGCTGCAAAGTCTTCGGGGCTCGTGCTCCAGACCAACTCGGGAAGACGCGAGCGGTACTTGTCTTCTAGCCGCACCTGCCGCAGGTGTCGCACAGATTCCGTGTCGATGCGTTCGCCGAACCAGGCCGAAACATCCTTGAAGGCCCGGTACTGCAACAGGCGGGCGAAAAGAATATCGCGGGCTTCGAACAACGCAGCGTCTTCAGAGTCGACCAGCTCACCCTGCGGAAGAAGACCGGCGATCTTGAGATCCAGGAGGGTGGCAGCGACCACGAGGAACTCCGTAGCCTGTTCCAACTCCTGTTCTTTTGTCAGCCCCTTCAGGTACTTGATGAACTCATCGGTGACCACCGACAGTGCGATCTCGGTGATATCGAGCTCATGCTTGGCGATGAGCGAAAGCAAGAGGTCGAAGGGGCCGTCGAAGGCGCCCACCGACAGCCGAAACCCCAATTCGTCGTCGTGGCGGGCAGCCGACTCGACGTCGGATGGTGACATGACCACCTCGTTAGGCGACGGCACCGCGCGAGACGAGCTCACGGGCCACCGAACGGTACTGCTCGGCACTCTGGTGGTCCGGTGCGAACTCGGTCATGGGCTGTCCAGCCACCGATGCATCGGGAAATTTGACGGTTCGTGTTATGGCCGTATCAAGCACGATGTCGTTGAATTCACCAACCACGCGCTCCATGACCTCACGAGAGTGCAAGGTTCGAGCGTCATACATGGTGGCCAAAATGCCATCGACCACAATCGCCGGATTCAGACGATCACGCACCTTGTTGACCGTCTCAATGAGCAGCGCGACACCCCGAAGAGCAAAGTACTCACACTCCAAAGGAATCAAAACCCCGTGACTCGCCGTCAGCGCATTAACGGTGAGCAAGCCGAGCGACGGTTGACAGTCAATCAAAATGACGTCGTAGTCGTTCGCTACCTGCCGCAGAACCTTGGCCAGAATGTGCTCACGCGCGACCTCAGGCACGAGATGAATCTCAGCGGCCGACAGGTCGATGTTTGCCGGGATCACGTCGACGTTTTTGGTTCGCGAGTGCTGAATGGCCGATGCCGTTTCGGGAACCTTACCCATGAGAAGCTCAAAAACGGTGGGAACATCAATCGAGGTCACCCCCAAACCTGCGGTCAAGGCTCCCTGTGGGTCAAAGTCAACGCACAGCACCTTGCGGCCATATTCCGCCAGGGCTGCGGCCAGATTTATTGTTGTCGTGGTCTTGCCCACACCGCCCTTTTGGTTACACAGCGCAATGATGCGCGCGGGTCCATGAGAGGTCAGAGGCGCGGGCACAGGAAACTCCCGAAGGGGGCGCCCAGTCGGGCCGACTTGCGGTGCAGGGTTCACTCGGGGATTTCCTTTGTCACGGACAGGCGTGTGCCAAGTCTATTCACTTTGGCGGCGTGCCCGGGGGTGCGCATTCGCGTAGCTCTCGCGAAGTGTGTCTGCGGTCACGAGCGTATATATCTGAGTCGTGGCGACACTCGAATGGCCCAAGAGCTCTTGCACGACGCGCACGTCTGCTCCGCCCGCCAAGAGGTGTGTGGCGAAGCTGTGGCGAAACGTGTGCGGAGAAATGTCTCCTGACAGGTGGGAGCGCTCCGCGGCTGCACGAATGACCAGCCATGCGCTTTGACGCGACACCCGGCCCCCGCGCGGACCGAGAAACAACGCGGGCGTCGCTTGGCCTCGGGCACTAAATAGCGGGCGTGCTCGAACGAGGTAGGCGTCAAGGGCTTCTCGCGCGTAACTGCCAACGGGAACCAGCCGCTGTTTGCCGCCCTTACCCCTGACGCGAATCAGGCGATCTTCGGCGGTGACGTCGTCAACGTTGAGGCCGACTACCTCTGAAATGCGGGCACCCGTGGCATACAGCAACTCGAGTAGTGCCCGATCTCTGATCTGCACATCGAGATCACCACCGGTCGCTTCGATCAGGGCTGACATTTGTTCCACGGTGATGGCTTTCGGAAGCCGCCGCGGCAACTTGGGCGCGACGAGATCGGTCGTGGGGTCGAGAGCACTTTCTCCTTCGTCAACCAAAAATCGGTGCAGCCCGCGAATGGACGACAAAACGCGTGATCTGCTGGATGCGCTCAGCGGCGTCTCGGCACGCACGGCCAGGTCTTGAAGATAGGCGCCAATCATGACGGGCGTGACCGCCTGCCACGAACTCACGCCGTGCTGCTCGAGCCACGTTGTGTAGGCGCGAAGATCTCGTCGATAGGCCGAAACGGTGTGCACCGAAAGACCCCGCTCGATTGTGACATGGCGCACATATTCCGCCACCGCGCCATCGAGATCACTCATGCCGTCTGGACGCGCCAGTCTCGCAGAGGCCACGGAGCGTCTGCGTTGCCGAGGTGGGCCCACCCCAGGTCGCGTTTCGCTACAGCGTTCAAGACCGCAACAATGAAAATGGAATTCGAGACGTGGCCGCGCAGCACAGCGTCACGCGCTTCATCGAGCGAAACCCACCTGACTTCCATGTCGGATTCTTCGCCGGTGCGTTCGTGAAGTTTGTCCGCTACCGTCAGCCCGCGTGCCACGAAGACACGCACGACTTCGTTTGACCCTCCCGGCGACGTGCAGTAGTCCACCAAGACTTTCCATTCCGCGGCCACAAGGTCTGCCTCTTCGGCGAGCTCACGCTGGGCACACGAGAGTGCCGATTCCCCGTCAACGTCAAGAAGTCCCGCGGGCAACTCCCACTCCCGCAAGCGCACCGCGTGCCGATATTGCCGCAGCACCAAGATGCCGTCGTTCTCATCCATCGCGACAATCGCCACGGCGCCCGTGTGATCCATAAAGTCTCTCCGCAACTCACCGGCACCATAGGCAAACCGCTCGCGTCGGATGTTCCACACGGCGCCGGCATACACCAATTCGTTCTCGCTCACGTCGGCGCACCAGGGCTGATCGAATAATGCCGTCGCGTCTGATTCCGCGTCCGGAGCCCCCAAACCGGCCGGCGGTGTCTTTTGGGGTGAACGTGACTCCGCCACGAGCGGCCTAGTCTTTCTCGATGTCAAACAACAGGCTGGCCTGTTGGCGCTCGAGCGATGCCTCAATGAGGCCGGCAAATAGAGGGTGCGGTTGACTCGGGCGTGACTTCAGTTCCGGATGTGCCTGCGTGGCGATGTAGAAAGGATGCTCCTGCCGGGAAAGTTCGACAAACTCGACCAGTGAGCCGTCGGGTGAGGTTCCCGAAAACTGGAGGCCCGCTGTGCCGATCTCGTCACGGTACGCGTTGTTGACTTCGTATCGGTGACGGTGCCGCTCGTGCACGGCGGTCGAACCATAGAGATCAGCGGCCAAAGATCCCTTGGCGAGTTTGGCTTCATAGAGGCCAAGTCGCATCGTGCCGCCCAGGTCACCCGACGTAATGATGTCGACTTGCTCAGCCATCGTTGCGATCACCGGAACCGCCGAATCGGGATCGAACTCGGTCGACGAAGCCCCCGCGAGTCCGGCAACATTTCGCGCGTACTCAATGACCATGCACTGTAGCCCGAGGCACAGACCCAAAACGGGAATACGGTTTTCGCGGGCATATCGCAGGGCGCCGAGCTTGCCCTCGATTCCCCGAATACCGAATCCACCGGGAACGCACACGCCATCGACATCGCTCAGATTGCGCGCCGCGCCGTCGACATCTTCGCACTCGTCCGAGGGAATCCATTTGATGTTGACCTTGGTGCGATGGGCAAAGCCACCGGCGCGCAGGGCCTCGGTGACCGAAAGATAGGCGTCGGGCAGGTCGATGTACTTTCCGACCAGGCCGATGGTCACTTCGTGGGCTGGATCATGCACCGCCACCAGCAGCTCAGACCAGTCCGTCCAGTCCACTGGTCCGCACTCAAGTTTCAAGGCCTCCACAAT
>WLNS01000100.1 GCA_009699665.1 Actinomycetota bacterium | reverse complement strand
GCCCACGCACCGTCGACGAGCTGTATCGAGCTCTCGACGATGCCAGGCAGAATCCGCGTATTGGTGTCGTTCTGATTACGGGAAACGGGCCGAGCCCGAAAGACGGTGGTTGGGCGTTCTGCTCGGGTGGTGACCAGCGCATTCGCGGTCGTGCCGGGTACGAGTACGACGATGACACGGCCGCCACAGGCCGCTTGCACATTCTGGAGGTGCAGCGACTCATCCGATTCATGCCGAAGGTGGTCATCGCCGTTATTCCGGGTTGGGCTGCGGGAGGCGGCCATTCGCTTCACGTCGTCTGTGACTTGAGTATTGCCAGCCGCGAGCACGGTCGCTTTAAGCAAACGGATGCCGACGTGGGATCGTTCGACGCCGGTTACGGTTCGGCGTACTTCGCGCGTCAGGTGGGCCAGAAGTTCGCGCGCGAGGTGTTTTTCTTAGCCCGCGAGTATGACGCGCAGCGCGCTTATGAGGCGGGAGCCATCAACGCCGTGGTCGATCACGCAGATCTCGAAGCAACCGCGCTGGACTGGGCCCGCGATATTTTGACCAAATCACCCACCGCGATCCGCATGCTGAAGTTTGCGTTCAACGCGGTCGATGACGGCATGATGGGGCAGCAGGTTTTCGCGGGAGAAGCGACGCGCCTGGCCTACGGCACCGACGAGGCGGTCGAGGGCCGAGATGCGTTCCTCGAAAAACGCAGCCCCGACTGGTCATCGTTCCCGTGGCACTTTTAGCCTCATGCGCGACGTCATTGTTCTGAGTTCAGACCGAGTTGCTCTGGTGCGTGAGGCACTCGCCCAGGCTCTGCGTGCGACGGGGCCTGCTGTCGCCGTCGTTGCTCCCGGGTCAGACACGAGCTGGGTGCCCGTGCAGGTGCACGACGACATCGCCGTGCTGCTCGAGACCTCGGGGTCGGGCAGCGCGCCGAAACGTGTGGCACTGTCGGCGGTTGCCCTCATGGCCAACGCGCGCGCCAGTCAGGGCCGACTGGGCGGGCCAGGCCGATGGGTGTTGGCCCTCCCCGCCCACTTCATCGGCGGATTGCAGGTGTTGATTCGTTCGTTAGATGCCGATCGGGAACCCGTCGTGCTGACGCGAGAGTCGTTCAATACCGCCGCTCTCGTTGAGGCGATCATGAGCATTTCTGATGACGAGCGCATCTATGTTTCTCTCGTCCCCGTGCAACTCGGTCGCGTCATGGAACATGTCGAGCACGATCCTGCCTCGATGGCTATCTTTGCGCGCCTGTCGGCCATTCTTGTGGGCGGTCAGCGCACGAGCCCCGCATTGCTCGAGCGCGCACGCGCCTATGGACTGCCCGTCGTGACGACCTATGGGTCAACCGAGACGGCGGGAGGATGCGTTTACGACGGCTCGCCGCTGGCCGATGTGCGGGTAAACGTGCGCCCGGATGGCCGCATCGAAATTGGCGGGCCCGTGCTGGCGACCGAATTTGTGGGCGAGCCAGATTTGACGGCGCAGCGGTTTAGCAGGGCCGAAGGCGACGACACGCGCTGGTATCTCACCGACGACCTCGGCGAGTATCTCGACGGTGTGCTGAGCGTTCAGGGTCGAGCCGATCGAGTGTTGATTTCTGGCGGGATAAAGGTCAATCTCGACCTCGTTGAAGAAGTGACCGAAAGTATTCGCGAGTGTGCCCATGCCGTGGCCGTTTCTCTTCCCGATGAGGAATGGGGCGAACGCGTGGGTCTTGTCGCCGAACTCGACCCGGCCGAAACCGGCTCCGACCCGCGAGCGCTGTCGGACCTGATGAAGGCAATCATTCGCGATGAACTGGGTGTCGCGGCCGTTCCGCGTGATGTGCGTCTCGTGGAACACTTGCCCAGACTGTCGTCCGGCAAACCGGACCGCCTCGTGTGTGCCGCACTTTTTGTGGACTGACGTCGCCCTAGAATCGAGCACTGTGATGAGCACCAAGAAAAGCCGCCGAAAAAAGTCTCCGCGTGCGGGGAAGCCGAATCGGCATCCGGCACGGTCGCGCAAGCCGGAACACTTTGCGCCCAACAAACCCCAGCGGGTGTCGTGGTTGAGCGGTGCCCGGTTGCGCACACTGCCCTTGGCCATCGCGCCCGTGGCAATCGGAGCCGGATGCGCGAGCATTCTCGATCACTTCTCGTGGATTCTGACGGTGCTCTGTCTCGTCGTGGCGCTCGCTCTGCAGGTGGGCGTCAACTTCGCCAACGACTACTCAGACGGGGTTCGGGGCACTGACGCGTTTCGCGTTGGGCCGGGTCGACTCACCGGTTCGGGTTCTGCTCCACCCCGCTCGGTTTTGACGGTCGCCCTCGTATTCTTCGGCATAGCTGTTGCCGCGGGTATCGCGATTACCGTCATTTCGCAGATTTGGTGGATTCCGGCAGTCGGCCTCGTGTGTGTGGCCGCGGCATGGTTTTATACCGGCGGGAAGCGCCCCTATGGCTATTACGGTTTCGGCGAGCTCGCGGTTTTTGTCTTCTTCGGTCTGGTCGCAACGGCGGGAACGACGTTTGTGCAGGCCGGAACGGTCCCCGAGGAATCGTGGCTGGCTGGTGCCGGCATAGGGTTTATCGCGTGCGCCGTGCTGGTCATCAATAACGCACGGGACATCGAAACGGACCGTCGCTCGGGCAAGCGCACGTTGGCCACGCGCATGGGCCGCCGAGGTTCAGTCGTTTTCTACATCTCGCTAATGGTGATCAGCATGGTTGTGGCAGCCGCCATTGCCGTGCTTTATACGAACGCCTGGTACCTGCAGTTTGCGTGGCTCATCGTCGCGCCCGCTTGCCTCGTTGCGGCGACGAGCAAGAGTGCGCAGGAAGACGTCCTGGTGCTGCGGCTCAGCACGATTACCGCACTGCTCTATGGGCTTGGGCTGGGGGCGACGTTCGCCTTCTAAGCCGATCGTCGTGGCTTGTTCGAACTACGTTGAGCTGTTCGGCGTGCCGCCGGGGAAGGTAGGGTCGCGGCGGGCTCTGCGCTCACGGAATCTTCGTGCATCTCGTCGGCAGACTTCGCTCCCGAGCGAGATTTCTGCCGCGCCTCGTGAATGGCGGTGGACATCTGGTTTCGAAAACGGGCAAGGAAAATGTATGAGGCCGAGAGCCCAATGAGGGCGGCGATAATGACCGCAATCCACCAAGAGATGTTGAACAGCAGCAACACAACAAAGGGAACGACAAAGAACGCCAATCGAAGCAGCGTGTAGGTCAGCCAGAGCGGAAATTTCTTCACGATGTGTGAGTCTACGGCGCGAGCCTAGACTTTGACTGTGGTCCGACTCTTTCTCATCCTTGTGGCGATCGTCGTGGTGTGTGAGATCTTCGCTCTCGTGAGTGCTGCCTTGGCCGACCCGGCGCGCGTTCGCGGTGTTCCCAAAGTGGCGTGGGTGCTGATTATTCTTCTGGTGCCCGTCGTGGGAACCGTGCTGTGGTTTACCGTCGGCCGCCCGCGGCGCGACGACGAGCGATCGCCACGAGGATCGAGCTCGCGCTCGGGCGGCTCGCGTTCTCGCGGCCCCCGCCGACCGCTCGGCCCGGATGACGACCCAGATTTTCTCGACGGCCTGCGCCGGCAACGTGATGACGACGATCCCGATGCCCGTGACTGAGGATGCCGCCAGCCAAGATTCCGAAGGCATAGCGCCGGCAACTCGGGCGGCCTTTGCTCTGCTTGAAACTCTGGTCGCCCGCGGCCTCGAGTGGGTCGTGGTGTGTCCCGGCGCGCGGTCTCAGGCGTTGGCGCTCGCCGCCGCAACGCTCGAACGAGAGGGCGCCCTGCGCGTCGTTGTCGCCATTGATGAACGCTCCGGCGCCTTCACCGCACTGGGCCTGGGTATCGAAACGGGTCGCCCCACGGCGATCATTACGACCTCGGGCACGGCGGTTGCCAATCTGCATCCGGCGATACTCGAGTCCCATCACGCGGGCGTGCCGCTCATTGTGCTCACCGCCGATCGGCCCGAGGAATTGCGCGGAATTGCGAGCAATCAAACCACGGCGCAATCGGGAATCTTTGGCGCGAGCGTGCGCTGGCACAGTGACGTTCCGGCCCCGATCGAGGGGGCTGAGGCGGCTGCGGAGGCGATTGCGCACGGGAACCATGCCTGGAGCGCCGCGATGGGTGGGGCTCCGGCGGTACCGGTTCGTCGCGGTCCGGTGCACCTCAATCTTGCCTATCGCGAACCGCTGTCGAGTTCACATCGGCCGACGCCGGTAGTCCCGGCCGGGCACGCGTCATCCTCTGAGCCCAAGGCTGACATGCTGCCCGTCTCGACCGAACTTTCGCGAGGTCCTCGCACGCTTGTCATTGCGGGTGCGGATGCGGGTGCGGCCGCCGAGCAGCTGGCACACGAGGGGGGTTGGCCGCTGGTGGCCGAAGTCTCATCGGGATCGCGGTTCGGTAGAAATCTTGTGCCCCACTATCGGGCCGCCCTGGCTGACGAAGAGCTCGTCGCGGGAATCGAGCGCATCGTCGTTTTTGGTCATCCCACCCTCGGGCGCCAGATTCCCGCGCTCATCGCACAATCTCATGACGTGCACACCATCGTGGTGCGCTCCGGTGGAGAAGATTTCAACCCGGGAAAGCGAGTCAGTCAATTCGTCGATCAGCTCGTGGTTGGCGACGGAGACCTTGATCCGGAGTGGCTCAGCTCGTGGTTGCGGGTGGGCAACGAGGCCCTGCAACACTATGAGGCTGAGCTGAGCGCCACGACTCCGGCGGCCCGCGCGCCACGCTTGGCCGAGGGTCGCTCGCAAAACACAGAAGACCGGCGCGACTTTGCGAACGCAGAGTTGGCCGCCGTGCGCACGCCCCTGACGCGTGAGTTGTTGGTCGATGGTGTGTGGCGGGCCACATGGCCGCACGACCGGCTGGTGTGGGGCGCATCGCGGCTTATTCGTGTGGCCGATCGCGTGGTGAGCGGCAAGAAAATTTCTGTCGTCGCAAACAGAGGACTCGCGGGCATCGATGGAACCATTTCGACAGCGACCGGCATTGCGCTCGCTTCGGGGGCCCTCACGCGTGTTGTCGTGGGCGATCTCACCTTCTTGCACGACGTGGGCGGACTGTGGCACGAGG
>WLNS01000010.1 GCA_009699665.1 Actinomycetota bacterium | reverse complement strand
CGGTATTCGTTCCGGCACTCACCACCATGGGGCCCGGAATGACGGATGTGACACTGACGAACTCAGAAACCGGCGAGAGCGTCACCTTCACGGTCAACGTGACGGCCTACTACCCATCCCGCACGTAGTTACGTGCGCCCGGCCTGGTTGCCGGAAAGAGGTGGAGTTCACTCGCGTGAGCTCCACCTCTGTGCACGTTGTGGGCCCCGACACCCCGAGCTTCTTATTGGCCGCCCCGCCACGTTCCAGAGCATCCGAATGGGCTTAGCTTCGCAGTTCATCTGCAATAAGTTGTACGTGCTCTGGCGAGATCTCATGGCCACCCGGGTGTCTCAACCACGTCACATCAGCGCCGAAGTCGCGAAGCTGCTCAACCCACCGCTCGCTCACAGCTACCGGGGCATAAGAGTCGTGATCTCCATTTGCCAGCCAGATTTTTTTGCCGGTGAGGTCGACGGGGTCAACGTGGGCGAACGGAACCGTCGAACCAAACAACGCGGCACCATCGAGCAGCTCGGGGTGACGAACGATGAGCGCAGAGGCGGTGTTTGCGCCGTTGCTGAATCCGGTCGCAAAAATGTTGCCGGCATCGATGGCGTACTCGGTTATCGCAGCAGCGATGAATTCTGCGAGGTTAGTCACCGCTGCCTCAATCGATTGCTCATTGAATGTTCCGTCGGCGTATCGCTCAAAGAAGCGGTTCATTCCCGCCTCGACGTGCATGCCGCGTGGCGACAAGACGGATGCCGTGGGGTCAAGCGCTCGTGCCAGACCGAGAATATTGTGCTCGTCACTACCGGTGCCGTGCAAAGCCACTATCGTTCGTGAGGACGTGCCCGCGTGAAAGACGTGCGGTCGCGACAGGTCGTTATGGGGCATGTGGCTCAGCGCTAATCTGTGGCAACGAGGATTCGATCTGCTCTCTGCTGGGTTCGAGCCACGGCGGAAGTTTTAACGTTCGGCCCAGCTCAAGAAGCGGCTCGTCAGTTGCGAAGCCCGGTTCGTCGGTGGCGATTTCGAAGAGCACACCGCCCGGCTCTCTGAAGTAGATGCTCTTAAAATATTGGCGATCCATAATCTCGGTGACAGACACACCTTGCTCGCGCAACTCCTGCTGCCAGAGCTCCATGGTTGCCAGGTTTGGCGCACTAAAGGCAACGTGGTGCACCGTGCCACCGGCCTGCATGCCCACCTCGTGAACTCCCCCCACAACCTCAACCTGAGCACCCGAAGAACCATCGGCCATAGCGAAACGTGCGCGGCCAGCGTTCTCACCGGAATGGGTCATGCCGAGCAGGTCATGCAGCATATGTGCGGTGGGGTCAATGGTGCTTTCCGAGAGTTCGACAGCGTGCAAACCTCGGATGGCGTGTTCGGCCGGAATGTTTCCCACGCCATCCCAACCACTGCGGGTGTCGCCCGTGGTGCCCACCAGGTGAAGGCGCATGCCGTCGTGATCGCGCAGCTCGAGCACATCGTGGTGAGCGGTGTTTGTGGTGAGAGAAGTTTCGATGCCGAGAGCGCTGAGGTGCTGCGACCAGAAGCCCAGCGATTCTGCTGGAATTGAGAAAGCGGTAACGCTCGTCATTCCGGCGCCATCGCGACCCTTCTGAACACCGGGCCAGGGAAAGAAGGTGAGAATCGACGATGGTGAACCGTGTTCGTCCCCGTAATAGAGATGCCACACGTGTGGTGCGTCAAAGTTGACCGTTTGTTTCACCAAACGCAGGCCCAGAGACTTGGTATAGAAATCGACATTCTGCTGTGGGTCGCGGGCAATGGCGGTCACGTGGTGAATGCCGTGGGGCTTAATCGTCATTTTTCTCCTGAATTAAGAAACTATCAGGGTCAAGATGTCATTCCGCCCGCCATGGCCAACAATGAATTCTGCCGAGCCAGGTTGCAGCTGAGGGTTTCAGCTCAGAACTTTGAGTTCAGCCAGGTTCGCGCTTCATCGATGCATGCCTGAGGCAAAGAGAAGTGGTCGTCGTTTGGGTACGTGGACGAAGTGATGTCTCGGCCGAGTGCCGTGATTGCGTCGATATACCCGTGCTGCCACGCCAGCGGGACGGGACCTTCGGGATCTTGACCATCAACCAAGACGAGGACCGGGCACAGGGGCTTCTTTTGCGCCGCAGACACCGCTTCGAAGGCCTTGAACCACGAAGGCATCTTGTCTTTGTTGACCGCAAGCATGGGCCCATAAAGGTTGAAGTTGCGCGACAGGATGTCCCCGAGGTGGTGAACAGTTGCCGTATTCCAATTCTCCCGGTACATCTTCTTTCCCAGATCGGTAAAGACATCGTCCAGAGACAGGGTGTCGGGGAATGCTTCCGTCATAGATCCCAACATCATGAACAGGTGGGGGTCTGGCGCGGTTGGGGTGCCGCTCGACGACAACGACGTGGCCATGCCAGGGAGCTTGATGGCCACGGCCGGCACACCGGGTGACATGGCCGCAATACCCACGATTTCGAGATCACCATAGTCCGCGGCATCCAACTCACCAGTTGCCGCCGCCGTTCCGCCTCCTTGAGACCAGCCGGAGACGCCAACCTTTGTTCCGGCGCCTACGTTCATTTCACGCGCCGCGTGCACGATGGTGATGGTATCAATGGCGTTTGTGCGATTAACCGTGTACTGGTGAGGGCCAGGAGTTCCCATTCCCTGGTAGTCGGTCGCAGTGACAACCCAACCTTCATCGATGAATGTCTGAAGACCGGGGACTCCATAGTCAATTGTGGATTCGGATCCTGATTCGAAGTAGAGGGTGAGCTCACACGCGGGGTCGGGCTGAGTAGACGGGCAGGCCGCGTCTCCCATGCCAGTAGTTCCGTGCGCCCAGCTGAGAACCTTGCGATTTTCTCCGGGACCCACTGGTGCAATGACGAGGCCGGTGGATTCAGTTGGTCGGCCATTTGCGTCGTGGGAGCGATGGTGAACCCTGTAGGCAACAGCGCCCTTAATGGGGGTGGAGATTTCTTCTTGCTTGATAAGGACGGAAGACACGACAAGCTCCTTCGGAATTTTGGTCCATTTTATTTAACGCGCGATTGGCCAGACAAATCGTTCTCACAATTCCTGGTTCCCGCTCGTCGGGCCCCGCTCAGACCTGTGGGGTTGTCAGTGACCCCCTCACGCAATGAATTTAACAGTCACAAGTAATGGAATTTGCTGGAGCAGTCAAAGGGTCCTTGTCTCTGATAACGGGTCCAGCGTCAGTAACCACGGGATAACCTTCTCGTGCCCAATATTCAAAGCCACCAATCATCTCTTTCACTTGATAACCAAGCTGTGCGAAGTTCACGGCCCCTTTATGAGCACCATTACATCCAGGACCCCAACAATAAACAACGACTGGGGTGTCGAGCGGTATCTCTTTGGGCGCTCGTTCAGTTATTTCTGAGTGAGGCATGTGAATTGCAGCCGCAGCTCGGCCTTGATCCCAGGAGCTCTGGCCTCTCACGTCAACAAGAACAAACGCGGCAGAAGCTTCTATCGCCCCACGAACATCGGAAGCATCAGTCTCAAAAGCCAAGCGACTTGAGAAATGAGCTATGAGCTCTTCTTTGCTAGGCATAGAGGGAGTTTATTACACGAGTAAATCCCGTCCGCGTGGGAAGGAACTGGGCTAACGTGCGCCGAGAGGTATGGGAACCCCCAACTTTCTGATCCGCAGTTCCTGTGGATCCAGCTAGCCATGTCGAAAGCTAGGGACCGACGAAATCCGCATCGAGATCGACGGTGAAGGGTGCTCCAGTCAGGGGCCGCAGGGCCTCGACGCGGGTTTCAGCGCAGTGCGCACGGAGCACGAGACCGTCCTCGGTGACATCGAAGATGGCGAGGTCGGTGATGATCTTGTCGACGCAGCGCTGACCGGTCAGGGGCAGGTCGCAGTGGGTCACGATCTTGGGCGTGCCGTCATTAGCGACGTGTTCGGTGAGCACGATAACGTGCGGGGTTCCGGCAACGAGGTCCATGGCGCCGCCCATTCCCTTGACGAGCTTTCCCGGGATCTGCCAGTTCGCGAGATCGCCGTGACCTGAGACCTGCAGGGCGCCCAGGATGGCCGTCTGCACGTGGCCACCGCGAATCATGGCGAACGACGTTGCCGAATCAAAGAAGCTTGATCCGGGCATGACCGTGACGGTCTGCTTGCCGGCGTTAATAAGGTCGGCGTCTTCTTCGCCATCAAACGGGAAGGGGCCGATGCCGAGTAGGCCGTTCTCGCTCTGAAGCGTTACCCGAACGCCTTCGGGCAGGTAATTAGCGACCAGTGTGGGAATACCTATGCCGAGGTTGACGTACTGCCCGTCACGCAGGTTACGGCCCGCAAGTGCCGCCATCTCTTCGCGCGTCCACGCCACGGTCTAGGCCCTTCCCTCGGGGCGTGGGCGAACCGTGCGCTGCTCGATGTCTTTCACGCGGGGGGTTGCGAGCACCACGTGCTGCACAAAGATGCCCGGGGTGACCACGATGTCCGGATCGATGTAAGACTCGCCCTCGTAGACCTCGACCTCGGCAATCGTGACGCGCCCACACGTGGCCACGAGCGGATTGAAGTTGCGGGCCGTGTGTCGATAGACGAGATTGCCCTCGGCGTCGCCGCGATGTGCCTTGACGAGCGAGAGGTCGGCCACGATCCCACGCTCGAGCACATATTCCGCGTCGTCAAAGACTTGCAATTGCTTGCCCTCGGCAACGGGAGTTCCCACCCCCGTCTTCGTGAAGAATCCGGCGATGCCGGCACCACCGGCGCGCATGCGCTCGGCTAGCGTCCCCTGCGGCGCGAACTCTACTTCGAGAATCCCGCTCAAGAACTGCTCGGCGAAGAGCTTGTTTTCGCCCACATACGACGAGATGACCTTGGCGACCTGGTTATTCTCAATGAGCAGTCCGAGCCCCTTGCCGTCAACGCCCATATTGTTTGAGACGATCGTCAGGTTTGTGGCGCCCGAGGCGCGCACTGCGTGAATGAGGTCGGTGGGATTGCCGCTGAGGCCGAAACCGCCCACGGCAACGGTGGCACCGTCGAAGATGTGTTCGGCCACGAGTTCCGTTGCCGACGTATGAAGCTTATGCAAGCGACCATCCCCTGTGAATTTATCGGCAAACGTTGTGTTCATTGTGTCACGCACACGGCAACGATGCTCATTGGCAGACTCGATAGCCGCATCGTCAACTGCAATACTTCTCTTCAGAAGGCGAGGGAGCAGATGACGGATCTGCGCAAGGTTGATATCAACCTCATTGTGGTTCTCGACGCGATTCTGGCCGAGAAGAACCTGACGCGCGCCGGCGATGTGGTGGGCATGACTCAGCCCTCGGTGAGTGGAGCTCTGGCGCGACTGCGTCAGCAGTTCGATGATCCGCTTTTAGTTCGAGCTGGGCGCGGGTTTGAACTCACTCCGAAGGCGCGGGAACTGCAGCCCCTGGTTGACGAAGCGATGGGCGAAATTTCGCGAATTTACGACCTGTCACCCACCTTCGACGCGAGTTCGAGCACGCGCACGTTTCTCATCTCGGCATCGGATTATCTGCTCAGCCAACTCACCGGTCCTCTGCTTCGTCTGCTTGAACAGGCTGCCCCTCTCATCAGCATTGAGTTTGATGCGCTTCCCGCCGATACGAACGTGACCCCCAATGATCTGCTGCGTCGAGACGTCATCATCTCGGGAACCGGCCGTGGTGTGCCGGGCAAGCGCCAGTCACTCTTCAGCGACCGATTCGTGTGCATTGTTGACGAGGGTAACGAACGCCTCACCGGCGGAAAACTCAGCATCACGGATCTTCAGGAGATGCGACACGTTCGCTCGTTCTTTGGCGACGCCGTGCAGACGCACGTCGACGACATGCTGTCAGCGGCGGGAATCGCACCGCGCATCGCGATGTCGGTGCAGGGTTTTCTGCCTGTTCCGCACACGGTAAGTGGCACGCAGTTCGTGGGATTCGTTCCCGAACGACTCTCAACACAGTCGGCGGCGACCTTGGGACTCGTCATTGCCGAAACGGAATTGCAGGGGGGAACGCTCATCGAGGCCGCGCACTGGCACCCCTCAAAAAACGGTGACCCCGCAATAAAGTGGCTGGTCAAGATGCTGCGCGATGCGTCCGAGGTCGTCGAGTTCGGTGACGGAGGACTCGACCTAGGTGAGGGCTAACGGACTCACACGCCACGCTCAGGTGACACCCCGCGCCTCTACTAGAGTTGTGCTCATGTCGAAGGACTTTCGCCTCATCGCGCTGGTCGCAACTCTTTCTCTTTCAGCAATTGTGCTGTCCGCCTGTTCGGGCGGTGGCTCATCTCCAGCCAGCTCAAACTCGGCACCAGCGGGCCCACAAAAAGCCCTCGAGTCGGCATACGCCGGTGTCGTCTCAGATCAGTCGCCCCTCGCCGTCGATTTTGCCAAGGACGAGCAGAACGTCGCCATCATCTCGTGCTCACTCGCTATTCCGTCGTGTGCAGCATCGGCCACGGCTGTGAGCGATGCCGTCACCCGCGCCGGGTGGTGGCCCATGGTGATTGACGGCGGTGGCGGTGCCGGCATGGGCCTAGCCATTCGCACGGCCATCGCGCAGGCAGCCACGGTGATCGTTGCCATCGATACGAACTGTAAAGGTCTCGAGGGGGCCTACGACGAAGTCGCCCTTGCTCAAATACCGGTTGTCGCGCTCGGCGGAGACGACGACTGCACGCCCCCACGGTGGGCCGCCGTCAGTCGGTGGACCGCCGACCATCCCGTCGGACTTCGACAGACGATGGTGGGCACCCTGCAGGCCGACTACGCGTATGGCAAAGTTGCCGGCAAGGTGAAGGCTCTTGTGCTGACGGTCCCGGGCGACCCCACGACAACCACGATTGCTGCCGGCTTCGCGGCCCGACTTAAAGCACTCGGCGCCGGTGAGGTTGTTCAAACACTTGAACTCAGCGCGGCAGAAATTGCTGATAACACCTTTGTCACGAAGGTGGTCGAGGCCGCCACGACGTCTGGGGTGAACGCCATCATCGTTCCTGAAGACGACTGGCTCACCACGGGCGGACTCGCGACGGCCATTGCCCGCGACGCAAAAACTGCAAAACTTCTCGTTATCGGACACGGTGGCACGGCCGCCGCCCTCGACATCATTCGTTCCGGTCGTGCGGGCCTCACCGCTACGGTCGGCCAGGCCTTCGAGTGGCTGGGGTTTGGCGCTGTTGATGCCATCGTGCGCCTTCTGGCTGGCGCGCCTGCGGTAGCGATTGGCGACGCCATGCAGGTTGTCGACATCGATCACAACATGCCCGAATCTGGCCGGTACACGGGCGGGGTCGACGCCGAGAAAAAGTACACGGCTCTGTGGTTGCATCCCACGCCCACGCCAACCCCCACGCGCGCGCCCACTCCCGTGACGACGGGTTAACAGAAGGCAATCAGTGGGCGGCAGCGGGATCCGGATCGCGGGTGAGAGCTCGTCGTCCAATCACTGAGGCAATGACCGTGACGGCCACGCCCGTTCCCCCGATCATGAGCATGGCCATGGCGGCACTCGGATTGATTGTTCCCACAAGCACTGACGTGACGGCGCCAACGAGGAACTGCACGAGCCCCATCAGCCCCAGTGCTGTTCCCGAACTCTTGCGCACGTGAGTGAGGGCCAGCGATGTGACCGGGCCGAAGCCCATGCCGAGGCCGGCACAGATCATGACGTAGATAATAAAAATGCTCACGACACTGAGTGAATTTGTTGCCACGATGATCGCCAGAAAAGTAATACCCGCCACCTGGGCCGCGATGCTGATAAATAGAATTGCGACGCTACTGAGCCGCTTCGAGAGCTGCGCCGACAGGATTCCCGCCAGTGCGATACTGGCGCCATTGACCGCAAAAGCTGAGGCGGCAACCCAGGGAGGCTGCCCCAGCTCCACCTGGATGGTGAGGGAACACGTGCCGAGATACGTGAACATCAGAGCGTACGATCCAAAGTTTACGATGGCGTACCAGCGGAAAACTCTGTTGCGCCAGGTCCTGCCCATTGAGCGCAGGGTGTCGACAAAGCCGTCGGAGTGCCGCTTTTCTTTCGCTAATGATTCGGGCACGAAAGCCCACACGCCAACAGTCGCAATGACGGCAAACGCAGCTAGGGCTACAAAAATGCCGCGCCAACCGACAATAGAGAGAATGAGCACGCCCCCGACGGGTCCGAAGACGGGACCGACCATGACCAAACTGCTGAAGAGCGAGAAGGCTCTCGTCGACGCACTGCCTCTGGTGAGGTCAGCAATCACGCCTCGTCCGGCAACCTGCACCGATGACGCCGATACTCCCATGATCAGACAGCAGGCCAGAAACCAGAGAATGTGAAATGACGCCGAAGCCAGACTGGCGCCAACAATCATCAACATGCCTGTAATCAGCAAAGGCCCGCGCCGTCCGAAGCGATCAGATATGGCCCCCACAACGACGGTGCCCAGGGCCATGCCAATCGTTGTGGTGGCAAGCCCCAGCTGAACGGTTGCTGGCGTTGTGCCAAAATCCTTCGCCATTGACGGCAATGCCGGCAGGTAGATGTCGACGGCCATGGGACCCAAAATGCCGATGAAACCCAACCAGAAAAGCGTTGCTCCTGAAAGGCGGGAAGGGAGAGCCGAAGACTTCGAGGGTGTAGCCACCTTATGAGGCTACTGACGTATCGGTCCACGAAATTGTCACACCGGGCAACTTGGTTGTGAATTGGAGCAGGTGACGCCCCAGCACATCCTTGATCCGCTCGAGCATCTCGGGCGACTCAGCCTCGGCCACGAGTTCGAGGGTGTCGTCACGGGGCATCACGCGACCGAGGCCGTCGCCGATGTGCAGTTCCCATCCGTCGCCAACCTCGTCCACCTGCACCTTGTGCGCGATGTGGCCGGCCAATTGTTTTCCGTAGCGCGCGGGACGCTCGATGGCCACGATCGCCCGGGAAGTCAACATGAAGCGGCCCTGCTCAGAGATGGCTTTCGCCGCCGTCGACGAGAATCGTTTGACCGGTGATGAAGCCCGATTCCGGCCCGAGCAAGAAGGCGACGATGCCCACGTGGTCGGCCACTTGGCCCGTGCGCGGTATGGCCTGGTTGGAGGCCACAACGTCGAAGAGCTCTTGCGGCACGAGTTCCTTCGCCCGGTCGGTGGCGGTGAGGCCCGGTGCCACGGCGTTGACCGTGATGTGCGAGCCACCAAGTTCGTGCGACAGCGTGCGCATCAGACCGGTAAGTGCTCCCTTGCTCGACACGTAGTGGGCCAGACCGGGCGGGGGGCTGATGAACGACGACGACGTGACAAAAACGAGTCGACCGCGCTGAGCCGCCCGCATGGCCGGAGCAAACTCCTGAGTCAGGATGAACGCCGAGCCCACATTGACGTTCATGGTGAGTGCCCACGCATCATCGCTGATGTCGGCAAAGGGGATGAAGGGCATGTACGCGGCGCAGTGCACGAGTCCGTAAACGACGCCGGCAGCGGCGAGTGCCTGCTGTGCCGCATTTCGGGTGGATTCGGGCGACGCGAGGTCAACCTCGATCCAGGTCAGCAAATCAGAGGATGCCGCGGGAGCCACGCGATCGAGAACGATGACGCGTTTGCCCTGTTCAATCAGTCGCTCGACGATACCGGCGCCAATGCCGTTCGCTCCACCCGTGACGACAATCGTGTCGGGCTGATTCTGATCGTGATCGCTCATTAGTGCGGCATCCCTAGGTCTCTTGTATTGCCCGATGTGTCGGTGTAAATGAATGAGTTGTAGGCCACCTGAATATCGCGGAACAACCCATCTTCGAGCGCATACATAATGAGGCCGTTGAAGTCGAAGGTCTCGCCCTTCTTCACGTCACCAAACAGCGATCCCTGCTTGTCGTGCTTGGCTTCAAAGTGGGTGTTCATATGAATCGCGATGTACTTATCGCTGCTCACGAACCGCGGCACCGTCAGCGTCTCAATGAAGTCGGGCCAGATGCGTTCCTTGTAGTGCGCAATCATGCCGTCGATTCCCGTGTACTCGAGCGTGCCGTTGAGCATGTGCATGTTGGGGTGCAGGTAGTCCTCGAACGCCGTGTGGTCCTCGGCGTTGAAGCGCGCGATGTACTGACGGAACTTTTCTTCGGGGTAGGCAGTCATGATTTCTCCTCTACTTCATTTCGCCGAAGGTCTCGGCAACCCAGTCGGCAATGTAGCCGGCGACATAGGGCATGTGGTCGATGCTGATGTGTTCGGTGCCGCCCTCGGGCTCGTCGAAGATGCGCAGCTCACGCTTGGGGCTGTTCACCGCAGCGTCGTAGCTCTGCTGGGCGTACTTCACGTTGATCTGGCGATCGTTGGCACCGTGCGTGATGAGGAACGGCACGGTGATCTTCTCGACCACCCCGTGGAGGTGCATGTCTTTGGTCTTCTCCATGAAGTCGTCGATGTTGTCGACGTCCCACACCCAGAACACGTGCTCCCAGTAGTGGGGCACCGGGTTCTCGCCCTCCCGGTTGCGGCGACCCTGCTGGACCTCGGCCCAGTTGTGATTGGCGCCCCAGGCCACGGCCAGAGCGATGCGCGAATCGAATGCGGTGGCGCGCGGCGCGTAGTAGCCACCGAGAGACCAGCCGACCACGCCCACCTTGGCCGAGTCGAGTTCGGGCTGCTGCTCAACCCAGTCGACGATGGGTGACACAAAAGCCTCGGTGTCGACGCGGGCCTTGATGTTGCGCAGGCGCAGCGCCTCACCCGTGCCACCGTGGTCGACCATAATCGTGGAGATGCCGCGACGGGCCATCATCTGCGGGAAGCCCGAGTAGTACATCATCTCCTTGGTGGAGTCGAGACCGTTGAGCTGAATCACCACCGGAACGGGCTTGCCGTCCACGCTCTCTGCCCGGTAGTAGTAGGCCGGCAGGTGCGTGTCTTCGTAGGCGATGTCGATCTTGGTCAGGGGAGTGTGGCTGAGTTCCACGTGCTTCAGGAGCAGGTCGATGCTCTTCTGGTAGGCCGCGTTGCGGCCCGCCCAGCTGGGCGACTGCAGGCGTTCCGACTGCGACACGTAGAGACTCGACCGATAGAACTTGTCTCCTGCGCCAATGAGGCGACCGCGCTTCTCGTCAGCTTCGGCCGAGGCGATGAGCCGGTCGGCAACGGCAACCCACGCGGCGTAGAGCTCTTCGGTGCCCGCATCGTCGCCGTGCTGTGACGCTTCGAGCACGGGCTTACACGCGCGGTCCACCTCGTCGATGAAGCCACCGTTGTTCAGCGTTGCCACGACGGCCAGGCTCCACACGTAGTTGGTGGGGAAGTACATAAACATGCGGTTTTCCTTACGTCGTTTGCTGGGACTTCTTGATGATGTCGGACATATATTTGACGCCGGCGGAAGACGTGAACCCGCCGTCGACGGGAATCTCGGCGCCGTTGATGTAGGCCGCCGCATCGCTCAACAGAAAGGCAACCACGGTCGCTACCTCTTCGGGCTGACCGGTGCGCTCGAGTGGAGTGAGGGCCAGTTGGGCCGCGGTCATGATGGCCGGGGCGGCCGCCATCATCTCGGTCTCGATGTAGCCGGGGTGCACGATGTTGGTGCGGATGCCGCGGGCCCCAAACTCGGTGGCCGTCACGTGGGTGAGTCCGCGCAGCGCCCACTTGCTCGCCGTATACGCCACCGTGTGGTGGGCATTGAGCGCGGCCGACGATCCGATGTTCACAATGGATGCCCCGGCGTGCATGAGGGGCGACAAAGCCTGGATGCCGAGCATGGCGCCTGTGACGTTGATGGCGAACACGCGATCCCAGTCGTCACGAGCGATTTCGCCGATGCGGCCCCGGAACGGAATGCCCGCGTTGTTGACGAGCCCATCGACCCGACCAAACTCACCTGTCAGCCACGCGGCGAGAGTCTGCCAGCCGGCGTCATCGGTCACGTCGAGC
Organism: Actinomycetota bacterium; assembly: GCA_009699665.1. Taxonomy (GTDB): domain Bacteria; phylum Actinomycetota; class Actinomycetes; order Actinomycetales; family Microbacteriaceae; genus UBA963. The sequence continues at coordinate 8,540 of WLNS01000010.1, read as the reverse complement.
TGGCGATAGTGCGCGGTGCCGGGCAGCGAGGTCGCCGAGGTGAGTTCCGCGGGGGCTTCGGGAGCGATGTCGGTGGCAATCACGGTGGCGCTGGAGGCGAGGAGCACGAGGGCCTCGGCGAGGCCCTGGCCGCGGGCAGCACCCGTGACAACGATGGTCTTGCCGGCGAGTCCGGGAAGGGCGAGGGGTGTGGTCATTAGCGCACCGGGTGCTTTCGATCGTGGAACTCGATGAGGTTGCCTTCGGGGTCGCGCACGTAGGCAAAACGAACGCCGGGCTCGGGTGACTCCTGCGGCGCAATGGCTACCTCGGCGCCAGCCGCGACAAGTTGCGCGAAGGAGGCGTCGACATCGGCCACGCGGAGACAGAAGTGACCGTAGCCCCGCGTGAGCGCGGCTTCACCGGGGTTGGCGGCATCCATGCCCGCAACGTTGCCGGGCCGATGAATGAGTTCGAGCGCGAAACCGTTGCCGTCGATGAGAAACAGGCCGGTCAGGTCGATGGGCGGCACCGAGAAGGGGAGCGTTCGGGTGAGTCCGAGTGCGCGCTCGTACCACGTGGCCTGAGCCTCGAGGTCGGCCACGTTGAGGCCGATGTGATCAAAATGCACGGTGTTATGCCTCACGCCCTAGTCGTGCGGGCCGTTGTGCATGAGTCTGCTCTGCACGTCGGCGGGAAGGACGTCGAGCAGGTCGGGCGCGAATTCGCCGTCGACGAGGATGAACGCCACGCGGCACACCTTGTCACTGCGGTTGGCCCAGGCGTGATCCGTGCCGCACTGAATCACGACGTCGCCGGCCGTGAGCGTGACCTCGCTGTCGTCGAGAACGAGAACGATCTCGCCCTCGAGAACGATGCCGTAGTCAATCGACTCGGTGCGGTGAACGGGAGACTGGTTGCCCAGTTCGTTAATGAATCCCGGAAAGAATTCGTTGATGCGCACCTTGGTGCCCTTTTCGGGCGGCGGCACGCGCAGGGTGCGTTCGGTGGGCTCGTTCGGCTCTTCGCGAGTAATTGTGGCCGGCGCGCCCTCGGTGTTCCAGATTTCGTAGAACCCCACACCGTCTTGCGGCATCATGCGGTGCACGGGCACGATCCCGTCGGAGAGCACCACTGAGACGCCGTTCTCGTCGTGACCGGTCACGACTCGGCGCGGAACATTTCCTTCGGGCAATGGCACAGCCACGGTGCGCCCTAGAACGCGGGTGCGGTCAGCGCACCCATTGCCTGGCCCATGAGCATGCCGGGATTCGCGCCCGGGGTCTCGGGGTGAATCTCCCACTCAACGAGTTGCATCGAGGCGTCGACCACGATCTTCACGCGCTCTTTGCGCACCGTGGTGAACTCGGTGAGCAACTGTTCCATGTCGCCGTCGCGGGTGATGTAGTCGGCGAGCACATATGCATCCTCAGCACACTGTGCCGCCCCCTGAGCAATCAGCGGCGGGCAGGCGTGCACGGCATCGCCGATGGCGATGACGCGACCCTGGTGCCACGGCTCGTCATCGATAAACAGCCACTCGATGGGCTGGAAGTTCATGTAGTCGTCTTCGCGAATGTTTTCGCGAATGAAGTCGAAGTGGCCGTGGTAGCTCGAGAGCAGGCGCTTCATCTCCTGGGCATCCGACAGACCGTTGTCGGGCCGCTCGGGCTTGGTCAGCACGTAGGCGTAGCAGAGGTCTTCCGAGATGGGGGTGTAGCCCGCCTTGTACTCGTCGCCGAAGTAGCAGACCGCCGAGCACGTCATCTCTTGGGTGCGCTTGGTGACGACGCGCCAAATGCCGAGGCCGGTGCCCTTCTTGTCGTGCTTGCTGCCGAGCATCTTGCGCGTGTTCGACTTGATGCCGTCAGCCGCAATCACCAGGTCGAAGTTCTCCACGCTGCCGTCGTTGAACGTGACGTCGACCGAGTCGCCCTTGTTCTCGAACTTCTCCATGGATGTGCCGAGGCGCACCTCCACGCCGAGATCGTGAATCATTCCCACGAGAACCTCTTGCAGGTCCGAACGCAGGGCACCCATGGTGGAGGGCAGGTCGGCACCGCCCATCTTGGGAGCGTCCATGGCGTTGATCACGCTGCCGTCGGCGTGAAAGAGGGTGAGGTTGTTAAAGCCGAGGCCGCTCTCGAGCATCTTGTCGAGCGCACCAATTTCGTTGAACACACGCAGAGCATTGCCCTGAACCGTGATGCCGTGTCCCACGCCATACCATTCGGGCGAAATCTCAACGAGTGTTGCGCGCACACCCTTCTGGGCGAGCGCTACCGCGGCCACCGTTCCCGAGATGCCACCGCCGACAACAAGAACATTCTCAACAGTCATGGAAGTACCCTTCTTTGCGTCAAACCCGTGCACCTGTCACGCTATGCCCTCAACCTCGTGCAGGAAAGGCAGTGTGCCTGATAGCAACTATCGCGGATAGGTTGCTCAGGTGGCTAGCGCGATACTTCGCCGCGAAACACGTCGCGCAACCACTGGTGCGCGGTGTCGGCGTTGTGGGTGGGGTGCCAGTAGAGGGTCTCGATAATGTCCACGCGCCCAAACGGCGCCTCCACACCAATCGTCTGGGTGAGCGGCCCAAAGCGCTCGGCCAGTCGCGACGGCACCACAGCAACGAGATCCGTGCTGGCCACGATGGACGGCAACGGCATGAAGCTCGCCGTCGTCACGTGAGCGTTGCGGGTGAACCCGAGCTCGCGCAATTTGCGCTCAGCGGGGTTCACGTGGGCCTGGCCAAAATCGCACACGGCCTGAGGAAGCGATTGGAACGCCTCCCAGCTGAGCGCGCCATCGACCAGCGCTGAGTTGTTGGAGTCGACCAGACAGACGTAGTGGTCGACGAACAGTTCGAGGTGGTCGCCGTCGATGCCGATACCGGGAACCGTGGCAACAAAGTCGTGCTTGAGCATGTCGCGCTGACTGTCGGTGGGCTGCGTGGGCAGGGGCAACACCTCAATGCTGATGTGCGGGGCGAGCGCAAGGGCACGGTCGAAAAGGGGCGCCAACTCGAGGGCCGCAAAGTCGGTCATCAACAGCGTGAACACCCGGGTGCTGGTTGCGGGATCGAACGGGCCGCCGCTGCCCAGTGCGTTCTCAATCAGCGGGATGGTGAGCTGAACCTGGGGGAGCAGCTGGCGCGCCAGCGGGGTCAGTTGGTAGTCGCGACCGACGCGCACGAGCAACTCGTCGGAGAACTGAATGCGCAGCCGAGAGAGGGCGGCGCTCATCGACGACTGACCCATGCCGATGCGGTCACCGGCGCGCGTCACGTGCTCCTCTTCGAGCAGCGCACGCAACGCAATGAGGAGGTTGAGGTCTTTGCCTGTGAGCGACACGTGACCTCCCTGTTGTGCACAACTGTCGAGGGTTAGCCTAGCCACGCGCACCGCTGGCGGAGGGCCTGTGCCACGATGGGCAGGTGACGACCAAACCCATCCTCGCCCTCACGGGAGTGATGCTGGCTGCCCTGGGCTTCATCGGGACCCTCGGCCCGTTTGGTACCGATGCCTATCTGCCGGCGTTTCCCGCGATGGCCGATGACTTGCGGGTCACCCCGAGTTACATCGGACTCACCCTCTCCCTTTTTACGATCGGCATGGCCGTCGGGCAGTTCTTTCTCGGGTCGCTGTCTGATCGCATCGGGCGCAAGACCGTCATCGTCGGTGGCGGTTTACTCATGGCCGTGGCGAGTGCGCTCGCCGGTTTTGCCGCCGACGCAGGTGTGCTGATCGTGCTGTGTCTGTTTATGGGCCTCAGTGCGTCGGCGGGTGTCGTGGGCGGACGTGCCGTCGTGGCCGACCTCACCCACGGCGAGGCTGCCGTGCGGCCCTTCACGATCCTCGGCATGGTGGTGAGCATCGGTCCGATCATTGGCCCCATCGGCGGAACGCTGCTGCTCGCGCTGGGCGGGTGGCGCGCCATCTTCTTTGGCCTGGCAATTTTTGCCGTGGCGTCATCCGTGTTCGTGGCGCTTGCCGTGCCGGAGTCGCTGCCTCGCGAAAAGAGACACACGGGCGGCGTGACTCAGATGATTCGCACGGCCGGCTCCATCCTGCGCGATCGCCAGTATCTCGCCTTTGCGATTCTGATCTGGTTCGGTTTTGGCATGCTGTTTACGTACATCTCAACATCGTCCTTCATCGTTGAACACAACCTGGGGCTCTCGCCCGCCGCGTATTCGGCGAGCTTCGGTGTGAACGGCATCGGGCTCGTCCTTGCCGGGCTCCTCACCACGCGCCTGGCGAAAGTCGTTCGACCTCGTCGACTCATCCGTGTGGGAGTGATTGCCCAGCTCACGGCCTTCGCGTGTCTGTGGATCGTGCTGGGCACGGGTGCGTCATCGCCGTGGACGGTTCTGCCCATCCTGTTCGTACTGGCAGCGTCGATGGGCTTCATCTTTGGTCCGGCAACCGCCATGGCGATGGAGCACGTACGCTTTGCCAGCGGCACGGCACTCGCACTCATGGGCAGCATTCAGTTTTTGGCCGCGGCGGTGGCGGTAACGATTGCCGGAATCGTCAATCCCGATTCGCTCGTGGCGCTCGCCGAGGTGGGCAGTGTGGCCTCCGTCCTCGTGCTCGTCGCCCTCATCATGGGGCGGGCGCGAGCCGTCACTCCGCCGCCGACTTCGTAGTCGATAGTTACTATTCGCAGCCCGATATACCGCTGACGTGAGTCACCGCCTATTCTCACAAGTGGATAAACAGCGCACCCCCCGTGGTGCTTGTCAAGGAGATCACTGATGACTGTTCGCCAGCTTTCCCACCTTCGCTATCTCGCGCTCGCCGTGGCGGACCTCGAGACCGAGCTCGACTTTCTCAGCACCCACTGGGGTCTGAGCGTTGCGCACCGCGACGGTGACACGGTCTATCTCGCCGCCGAGGGCTCGCCCGAACCGTTCAGCGTGCGCCTGCGCAAAGCCGACAAGCGCATCGACCTGATTTCGTTTGGCGCTCACTCGCGCGCGGACGTCGACGCGCTGTTTGAGAAGCTCACGGCCAATGGCGTTCAGTTTGTTCACCCACCTCAGGAACTCACACAGTTCGGCGGCGGTTATGGCATGCGCTTCTTCGATGTCGACGGTCGCACGGTCGAGGTGTCGGCCGATGTGGAGCTTCGCCAGAGTCGCAAGATCAACGAGCGTGAGCCCATCCCGGTGAAGCTGTCACACGTTGTTTTCAACACCGCGAACCTCGCCATCACCTCGGCCTGGTACGTCGAGAACCTCGACTTCGCCGTGAGTGACACCCTGGCCCACCCGCAGATGGGGCCCATCATGGACTTCCTGCGCTGCAACCCCGCGCACCACTCGTTGGCGATCGCCCAGGGACCGCACGCCTCGCTGCACCACATGTCGTTTGAGATGCGCGGCGTTGAGGAATGGATGCGCGGCTGCGGCAAGATCCTGCGATCGGGAACCCGCATGGTGTGGGGCCCCGGCCGCCACAACGCCGGCGACAACACGTTCGCGTACTTCCTGTCGCCCGCGCGCAACACCGTGGAGTACACCACCGAACTTGCCGTGATTGAAGACGAAGACGCCTGGCACCCCAGTGTGCTCGACGTCACGAAGGTCACCACGCAAGACCAGTGGGGCACGGCCAACGAGTTCACCGAGTTGATTGCTCGGGAGCAGTTCAACGATGTTGATCTGGGTCTGTTCGTCGCTCCTCCGGTCTAACTCGCTCAACAGCGTCCGCTTCACACATCGTTAGGTTCGACGAAGGAGTCGTCATGGCACGCTTCGACGGCAAGGTTGTGCTCATCACCGGCATCGGTGGCGGAATGGGGCGCGAAGCCGCTCTGCGCTTTGCTGCCGAGGGCGCCAAAGTCGTGGGATGCGACCTCTTCGCCGAGGGTGCCACCGAGACCGTTGATCTCGTGCGCGCTGCCGGCGGTGACATCACGAACTTTGCGCCGGTGGATCTTGCTGATGCCGCCGAAGCTCAGAAATGGATCGATGCGGCGGCTGACGTGCACGGGCGCATCGACGTTCTCTACAACAACGCCTCGATGCCGAGGTTCGGCGCGGTCGACGAGTTGTCGATCGACGACTGGGACTACGTGATGAACAACGAGCTCAATCTCGTTTTTTATGCGTGCAAGGCGGCGTGGCCGCATCTGAAAAAAACCGCGGGAGTGATCGTCAACGTGGGGTCGATCGCGGGAACGCGTGGCGTGGAGTTCATGCCGCAAAACGCGCACGGCACCGCTAAGGCGGGCGTGATCAACCTCACGCAGCAGCTGGCCGTCGAGGGCGGTCCGCACAAGATCCGCATGGTGTGTGTCAGCCCCGGGTTCACGGTGACGCCGTCCACCGAGTGGCTGGTGGAGAGTGGCCCGCAGCCCTTTAAAGACAACATCGCGCGCATCCCGCTGGGTCGGGTCGGTCAGCCGGCAGACATCGTGAACGCGGCACTCTTTCTGGCGTCCGATGAGGCGTCGTGGATCACCGGAATCAATCTCGTCGTGGACGGCGGAGGGTCGGTTCTCGGATGAGCGACTTCAGCGGACAGCTTTACGTTCCCGGCGACGCAGGATTTGACGAGGCCGTGTTCGCGCGGGTCTTTAACGCACGCCGACCCACCGACCGCATGCCCAGTGCCGTTCTCGTCGCCGAGAACGAGCACGACGTTGCGGCCGGGGTTCGCTATGCGGCCGACAACGGCCTCTCGGTCGCCGTGCGCTCGGGCGGACATTCGTGGGCGGTGTGGAGTGTGCAGAACAACACGCTCCTGATTGATTTGGGCAAACTCAAGACTCCCGAGTTCGACGAAAAGACGGGCATCGTTTCGGCCGGTCCGGCCATTGAGGGCGGCAACGAACTCGACGCGTTCCTGGCTGAACGCGGGCGTTTCTTCAACGGCGGGCACTGCCCGTCAGTGGGCATCGGCGGCTTCCTGCTCCAGGGTGGTCAGGGCTGGTGTGAGCGCGGCTGGGGCTGGGGTGCGGAGTCTGTCGTTGCCATTGACGTGGTCACCGCGGAGGGGGAACTGGTTCGAGCCGACGCCGAGCAGAATTCCGACCTGTACTGGGCCGCCCGCGGTGCCGGGCCCTCGTTCCCGGGAATTGTCACGATGTTTCACCTGAAGACCCGACCCCGCTTTCAGCACCTCTTCCACAGCGTTCAGGTATACGACATCGCCGATTTCGCAGAGGTGATGACGTGGATGTATGAGGTCGAACCCACCATCTCGCCCGATGTCGAAATCGTGTGCGTGAGTTTGTGTCCGCCGTCGACCGACGGCGAGCCACGCACGCGTGTCTTCGTCGTGACGGGTCTCGCCCTGTCCGAATCGGAGGACGCGGCCCGCGAGGCACTGGCGCCGCTGCAGACATGCCCCCTCATCGACCGCGCGTTTGAGAACAGCGTGACCGAATCGTCGCTCGCCGAACAGCGCGAGTCGCAGATTCAGATGAACCCGGAGCACTGGCGCTACTACGCCGACAACGTCTGGGTTGATGGCGAGGCCCACGACATCATCCGTGCGCTGACACCTGTCTTCACCACATCGCCCGAACCCGACGCCTTCACGATTTGGTTCGGCAATGGTCTGATGCGCGAACTGCCCGACATGGCGTTCTCGTTGCAGAGCCCGGCCTACATCGCTACCTACTTGGCCTATGAAGACTCGGCCAACGATGCACGCAACCGCGCGTGGCTCAACGACGCCATGGTTGCCGCGCAACCGGTCACCGTGGGCCAGTATCTCGGCGACAGCGACATGACCAATCGGCAGCTGAAATTCATGAACGACGACAACTTCGCCAAGCTTCAGAAAATCATTGCTGATCGTGACCCCGAAGGGCGCTTCGTGCGCTACCTCGCTCACGACTCGGCAACCGTCAATCGCAACCACTGGGAGGTCTAGGCATGCGTTTTCACATCTCCGCCAACTATCAGGGATACGCCCGTGCGCGAGAACTCGAGGCGTCGTTGAGCTCCGACGGGCACGAGGTCATCTGGCACGCGTCGCCAGAGTTCGACGACAACGACGACTACACGATCTATGCCATTCGCGCCGCACAGGCCGTGATTGACGATGAGGATGCCGGCGTGGATGCCCGCGGCATCGTCGTGGGCGGAACGGGTGCGGCCGAAGCCATCGTGACCAACAAGGTGGCGGGTGTTCGCGCCGTTCACACCGATCGCCGCGACGTCGTTGTTGATGCACGTCAACACGCGGACGTCACGATTCTCGTGCTGGGTGCAGACCTCGCTGACGAATCCGCCAGCCGCGAACTCGTTGAGGCGCTCGTCACCACGCCGTTTCTCAACAATCTGGACGATGCACGTCGCGTGGTGAACGTGGCCGAGTTTGAGGCATCGGGCACCATCGAGGGCTGGATGATTGAGTACACCTCAGGCAGCTCGGGCCCGCGGCCTGCGGAAGGCTAGATTCTGAGAACGGAAACCCCGTTCCGCCGCCCCGATAAGACGTATCCCGATACGCGATAACGATTTGCCCGCATGTCCGTCTACATTCGAAATAGTCGCCCGCTCAGGGCTCACTGGAGGGAAACCCACACCATGGCATTTGTCT
>WLNS01000001.1 GCA_009699665.1 Actinomycetota bacterium | reverse complement strand
GACCAGAGCGGCACCAATGAATGATAAAACCAGCCGGAGAGAACGCACAGGGGTCACCTTCTTTCGCGACGTGGCGGGAATTGATACGGCTAAAATCACTTCTTCGCGGTGACCCGACGGCGCAGTGCTGCAGCTCCGGCACCTGCCACAAGTGCGATACCGGCGATGCCCGCACCAATAAGAGCTGTGCTGGCGCTAGCTCCCGTGTTGGGCAATTCGGAATCAGGCGTTGGCGTTGGCGTTGGCGCTGGCGCTGGGGCGGTAATCTCAAAATCGATGGGTCGCGCTACATCAAGTGGGTGAAGATAGGCGGGGCCTGGCGTGACACAGCCGAGGGTCACTTCATAGGTTCCCGGAACGGCATCAGCGGGAATGGTCACTGTCACGGATTCAGTCTCGGAAGGCGCTGCGCTCCACGTGAAGGAACCGGCGCCCGGATCGCCCGGCCCGTCTGAGCCAGTTGGCAACACAAAGTCGGCCCCTCCGATATTTGCGGAGAACAAAAGCGTCATGCCAAAGCCGGGTCCCGTTTCTAAATCACACCAGTCCCAATCTGCGGGGTCGGTGTGGTTGGTGACCGTGAACGTCACACTTGAACCCGCAGGTGTCGAATAAGTACTGGCGGAACCCTCTGTTTCGTCAGCCCACGCAGGACTGACTGCAAACACAGTGGCTGCTAATCCGAGGACTGCACTTGCAGCCGCAATAACTTTTCTGTTCATGGACTTTCTTACCTCGTCACTGATCACACGGTTCTTGTGACTCGAGGTTAGCGACGGGTCAAATTCCGTCGTTTTGTCTAGTGGTGCCTGCCCCACTCGGCTCGTTGGTCGGGGTGCGCCGCACGGCTCGACGTTGCATCCGGTCAACGCGGTGCGTGACAGGATTTGTCCCCACGGCTCAGCGCCAGGGCCTGTCACAGCGATGCTGTGACTTACTGGCGCTTCGAACCGGTGGGCCCACCTGCTCGCAGGTGCACATCAGCCCTCCCCGACCAATGTGAAATGCCGACCCATGAAGGATCGGCATTTCACATTGGTCGGGGTGACAGGAATTGAACCTGCGACCTCGTCGTCCCGAACGACGCGCGCTACCAAGCTGCGCCACACCCCGATGAGGCAAGTGCAAGTATACGGGGGAACCTCAGCGACGGCTTGCTCGCCGGCCAGGGTGGGGCTGCACTTGTGAGGCCAGGTTTCGTTCTGCCGCCGGGTTTGAGTCGCCCGCGAGGGCTGACTCTGCGCTCAGATCAATCACGGTGACCTCCGGTGGGCACGCGAATCGAACGGGCGCATAGATTGACGTGCCCAATCCGGCAGACACGTTGAGCACGGCTCGTTTTCCGCCCGCCTGCCAGTGCGACATGCCGCTGGCTTGTTTGCGGGGAATATCGCAATTCGTCACCAGCGCGCCGAAGCCCGGCACGCAGACCTGACCACCGTGTGTGTGTCCGGCAAGAAGCAACTCGGCACCACTTGACGTGAAAGCGTTGAGGATGCGCTGATAGGGCGCGTGCGTTACGCCGATGGTCACATGTGCGCTCGGCGAGCCCAACAACTCTTCATCAGAAGAAAGCTGGGGTGGGTGGTCTGCCGTGCGCAGGTCTTCGAGGGCCTCCAGGGCGGCATCGCAGCGGTCGTAATGAATGTGGGGATCGTTCACTCCGACGAGGTCGATGTCTACTCCGTTCGCGGTCATTCGACCGGCAGTGTTATTGAGGTCGACCCAGGCGAGGTCGTCAACCAAGAACTGGCGCAGTGCCTCGGTGTCAAGACGTTGGGGATTCCGTTTGACGCGGGATGGCCCCGAAAAGTATCCGAAAGGATTCTTTAACTTTGAGGCAAAGTAGTCGTTTGATCCGAAGACGAATGCTCCCGGGGTTCCCTCGAAGACCTCGAGGGCGTGGCGCACCTGCGGGAGGGCGTCGGGGTGACCCATGAAGTCACCGGTCACAATGACAAGGTCAGGCTTAAGCTCGGCGAGCCGGCGAATCCATGCCACCTTGTCTCGCTGCCACGGCGCCAAATGCAAGTCTGACAGGTGAAGGATTCGCACGGCGGCTGCATTCAGGCCCGGCATGCGAGCCTGCTGCGACCGAACTGTGTACAGGCGACGCTCAACCAAAGTGCCCCACGCGAGCGCGCCTCCGGCCACGAGCCCCAGGCCCAGGCCGATGGTGCGCGCGACGTTCGTCACGGGGACTATTGCTGAACCGTCAATCGCACGGTGGCACCGGCCCGGGCCGAACCACCATTTGGAGACTGTTTGATGATCTTTCCCTGGTTCGGATTCGGGCACGCGGTCGGCGTGGGCGTGGGCGTCGGTGTGGGTGTTGCGGTTGAACCGCCGCCCCCACTTCCGCCACATGTCGGCGCGGCCGCGTAAACCACGTTGACGACCCAACCCTTGCTCAGCAGGAAGGCACTTCCCGCGGCCTCGGTTTGACCAATAACGCTGGGCGGACCGGTAACGAGAAGTCCATTACTCAAACAAATGTTGACCACGGTTCCCGTGGGTAGCGTCGTGCCGACGGCCGGAACAGTCTGCTCAATGCGACCGCTGGCCTTGGCGCCATCGATTGTGCCACAGCTGCCGTCTACGGCAAGATCGACGCTCTCAAGAAGCTTCACGCCCTCTTCAAGGGTGAGCCCTGACACGTCGGGAACAACGGCATTCCTGCCACCCATGAGATTTGAGGGAGGCCCGGGCCAGTCGACTCCACCAAAGAATTGGTCGGCCACTGTCATGACGGCTCTCATGATGGCGTGACGCGTGACTCGCGCCGATCCGTTATTGAGCGATCCGTTTCGAACGTCAAAGAAGCCTTGAACATTGCCCACCCATACGGCGGTTGCAACACTCGTGGTGGATGCGATAATCCATGTTTGATTGAAGTTGTCGTTTGTTCCGGTCTTACCGATGATGGGGATGCCGTCGCGCGGATTTGACTCGGTGGCGGTTCCGCTCGCAATGGGTGTTTTGAGGGCGACGACCATCGCATTGGCGACGTCAGCGGTCACGGCTTGCGTGCACTTTGTCTGTGGCACCTTGAGCTGCACGTTGTGTTGATCAACGATCTTGTCGATGGCAACGGGGGTGCAGACGCGGCCTTGGTTGGCCACTCCGGCATAGGCCGTAGCCATCGTGAGGGGAGATATTTCCTGGGTGCCCAAGACGTCTGAGGGCGATTCGCCCAGCGGATTTCCGTCGGCGCGGTGAACGTCGAAGGCCTCAGCGGTGAGCTTGATATCGCACAGATCGAGCTTCATGGCCATCGACAGGAAAGCCAGGTTTATCGAATCGGTAGTTGCTTGAAGCACCGAAACGGGACCCGCATATGTTCCTGAGTTGTTTTTGGGTTTCCAGTCGGCACCGCCGACGCCGAGGCACTTATCTCGGAATTTATTCATCTGAAGGGGTCGCTCACGCGGGTCAACCATCTCACCCAAACCACGTCCGCTTTTCAGCCACTGCGCGAGCGTGAAGGCTTTGTATGTCGACCCCACTTGAAAACCAGATGATCCGCCGTAATTCTTGTCAGTGCTGTAGTTGATCGACGTAAAGTTTCCGCCGGTGGCCGCAAGCTCGGGATCGTTCGTGTAGTCCTTGCTCTGCGCCATTGCCAGAATTCGGCCCGTGTTTACTTGCACAGAAACCGATGCACCGGCGACGTTTGCCCAAGGAACTACTGTCGGAATATTTCCATAGACAGCGCCCGAGGCCGCCTGTTGCAGCGGCAGACTCAGTGTGCTGTAGATCTTCCAGCCACCTCGCTGGAATGCCGTCCAGCGTTCATCTTCGGTCTTGCCGAAAGCCTCGTCGTTCTTGATGACCCACGTGATGTAGTCGCAGAAGTAGGCGGCGCCGAAAGGAGCCGTCTGACAACCCGTCGATGCTTCGGTCAAAGTGAGGGTGACCGGCGAGGCAACCGCAGCGGAATATTCCTTTTGCGTAATTTTCTTGTTTTCAAGCATTCGAGCAAGGATGTAGTCCCGGCGCGCCTGGTTGTCAGAAATGTTTTCTTCGAGGTCTGGACGGTAAGCGCTGGGGTTGTTGATGATGGCGATAAGCGAAGCCGCCTCGGCAACAGAGACATCTTTCGCCGACTTTCCAAAGTAATACTTAGCGGCCGCCTGCACCCCATACACGCGTCCACCAAAGGGCGTGATGTTGAGGTAGCCCTCGAGAATCTGTTTTTTCGAATACTTTTGTTCAACCCCAATAGACAGCTTAATTTCTTTGAGCTTGCGGTCGACAGAGACTTGCGTTGCTTCCTCATAAGCCTTCTTGCGCGCGACGGGGTTGGCAATGGCTTCGGCTTTTTGCACAAGGACGTTCTTGACGTACTGCTGTGTGATGGATGAGCCACCCTGAGTGGAGCCGCTGAGGGTGTTCGACAGAATGGCGCGCACGGTTCCGTAGAGATCTACGCCACCGTGTTCATAGAAGCGCGGGTCTTCAGAGGCAATGGCGGCGTCCTGAATAAAAGGCGAGATCTGCGACAGGCTAACGTCTTCGCGGTTTTGTGCATAAAAGGTAGCGAGCAGAACGGGCTTGCCGTCGGTACCGGTCGCGTAGATCTCAGACTTCTCAGCGAGGTCACCGATTTCAAGGTAGTTGGGCAGATTGTCGAAGATGCCCAAGGTGCTGTTTGCCGTGAGGCCGGCAAGTGCGATAGCCGGCGTTGCAGAGGCAGCAACCAAGACCGCGGCGATGGCGCTCATTCCAATAAAGGTGGTGACTCCGGCGATAGCACCAGACCGAAGTCGCTTTTCGCGTAGCTTGGCAAACATAGACTCTAGATTACCCGTCGAAGACTGGGAACACGCTAAGAGGAGGCCTTATGAACACCCTGAAGTGGGAGTACGCCACAGTTGCCCTGACGATCCATAATCCACAAGCCGTTCTCAACGCGTGGGGAGACGAGGGATGGGAACTCGTTCAGATCGTGGTCGGACCCGAGGGTGGGCTTGTTTCGTATCTGAAGCGCCCCCTAGGCTAACGCTGCAAAACGTGAGCCGGTTTACTGAGTTTGACCCCTTCGAGACGACACTAAGGAAACGACGATGAGCATTGACGCGCGACTGACCGAACTGGGCATTGAGCTTCCCGAAGCGCCCCTGCCTCTTGCTGTTTACGTTCCGGCTGTCGTGGAGGGAAATCTGGTTTTTATCTCAGGCCAGTTGCCTACCGTCAACGGTGAGCTTCGCGCGACCGGCAAGGTGGGAGAGGGCAACGGACTCGTCGCTCCGGCGGATGCCAAGGATTATGCGCGTACCGCGGCGCTGAATGGCTTGGCCGTCATTAAGAGCGCCATTGGCAACCTTGACCGCATCACACGCATCGTTAAGGTGACGGGTTTTGTGGCCTGTGTTCCTGATTTCACTGCGATGGGTGCCGTCATGAACGGAGCCTCTGAGCTACTCGGTGACGTATTTGGTGACATCGGAACACACGCTCGGTCATCCATCGGCGTGCCGGTTCTGCCCATGGATTCGCCGGTCGAGGTCGAAATGATTGTTGCTTTTAAGTAGCAACCCACCACTGCCGAACCCGGCGCTTCTCTAGTTCACCTGAGCGTTGATGATGTTCAGCACGCTCTGATCTGTCAGCGTTGTCGTGTCCCCGATTTCTCGACCTTCGGCAACGTCCTGAAGAAGGCGACGCATAATCTTGCCGCTGCGCGTCTTGGGCAGTTCAGGCACGATGAAAATGCGCGCTGGTCGGGCTATGGCGCCGATTTGCTGTGCCACGTGCGTACGAAGTTCGGCACTCGCTTCGGCCGCCTCGAGCTTGCCCACCTCACTCGCGAGCAAAATCACAAAAGCCACCACTGCCTGTCCGGTGAGCTCATCTGCCGCACCGACAACGGCCGCCTCGGCAACCATGGGGTGCGCCACCAGTGAGGACTCTATTTCTGCGGTGGAGAGACGATGCCCAGAAATGTTCATGACGTCGTCGACGCGACCCAGCAGCCAAATGTCGCCGTCGCGGTCGCGCTTGGCGCCGTCTCCGGCAAAGTACTTGTCGCCGAACTTTTGCCAGTAGGTTTTGCGGAACCGCTCGTCGTCACCCCAGATGCCTCGGAGCATCGATGGCCACGGCTCGGTGATCACCAAGAGGCCACCAGTACCGTCAGGTACGCCGGCACCGTCGTCATCGAGAATGTCGATCGAGATGCCCGGAACGGCAACTTGCGCGCTGCCGGGTTTGAGCGATGTCACACCCGGCAGAGCAGAGATCATGATGGCTCCCGTTTCGGTTTGCCACCACGTGTCGACAATCGGAGTTTTGCCGGCACCGATGACGTCGCGGTACCACATCCACGCTTCGGGGTTGATCGGTTCGCCCACCGAGCCCAAGAGACGCAGGGTAGAGAGGTCAAACGCGTCGGGAATTTCTGAACCGAGCTTCATGAACGATCGGATGGCGGTCGGTGCCGTGTAGAAGATGGTCACTCCGTATTTTTGAATAATCTCCCACCAGCGGCCTGGGTGCGGCGTATCGGGCGTGCCCTCGTAGATCACCTGTGTCGCACCGTTTGCCAACGGGCCGTAAACCACGTAGCTGTGTCCCGTGATCCAGCCCACATCTGCCGTGCACCAGTAGATGTCGGACTCGGCGTGAAGATCAAAAATGTTCTTGTGCGTAAAGGCCGCCTGCGTGAGGTATCCACCCGAGGTGTGCAGAATGCCCTTGGGCTTTCCGGTTGTGCCACTCGTATAGAGAATGAACAACGGCTGTTCGGCCGGAAAAGGCTGCGCCTCGTGTTCGGGGCTGGCAGATTCCATCACCTCGTGCCACCACAGATCCCGGTTGTCAATCCACTCGATGTCGTTGCCGCCACGGCGAACGACGAGAACATTTTGTACCGTCTTTTGTCCGCCGTCAGAAGCCAGGGCCTGGTCGACAACCGGCTTGAGGGCGAAGACGCCCCCTTTGCGATAACCACCATCGGCCGTAATGACGAGCTTGGCGCCGGCGTCGTCGGCGCGATTGCGGAGTGATTCGGCGCTGAAACCACCGAAGACCACGGAGTGGATGGCACCGATGCGCGCAACGGCCAGCATGGCGACGACGGCCTCGGGAATCAGTGGCATATAAAGGGCAACACGATCGCCCGCGCGGATGCCCAGCGAGAGAAGCACGTTGGCGGCCCGTTTTACCTGTTCGGTGAGTGCGGCGTAGGTGAGAGATACCGAATCTCCGGGCTCACCTTCCCAGTGCAAAGCCACGCGCTCCCCACGACCCTGCTCGACGTGACGATCGAGGCAGTTGTAACTGACATTGAGCGCGCCGTCAGCGAACCACTTGGCCACGGGGGCGTCGCTCCAGTCCAGAGTTTCGGTAAACGGGGTGTGCCAGTGCAACAGTTCTCGAGCCTGGTTGGCCCAAAACTCAACGCCCTCACTCTGCGCGCGGTCATAAATTTCGGCCTGTGCAATTGCGTTGGCGGCGAAGTCGGCGGGCGGCGCAAAACTGCGCTCGTCAGGCATCGAGGTGTCGATTTTTTCATTCATGGGTGTCTCACTTTGCGACGGTCGGGGTGGCGACAGCGTCACCTGAGTCGAGGCTATCGCGCTCAGACTCCTGTCGCGACAGGGAAAAATGGTGAGAGCTGAGAGGCTGTCTCATCCACGCGCTTAAAACTTCTGTTCCTTTTTCCACAATGACGCGCGGTATTTGTGCTCGTTGCCAGAAAGTCGATATAGCATTTTTAGTGCGGGTCGTAAGACCAGCACCGCGACACATTTGATTCCCCCCAATCTGGTGTCGTGAAGGCGGCACCGTTTCCCCCCATCCGGTGTCGCCTTCCTTTTTTCCACGACTGTGACGAGCGCTGCAAAAACTCCGTGTGAGCGCGAGACCATGGGCACGTGCTCATTCACATCGAGCAGTTGCTCGCCGACCCGTCGGTCACAGACGTGTTGATTTCTCCACCCACCGGCGTGTGGGTTGACGATGGGCGCGGACTTCATGCCGTCGCGGGAATGCCGGTAACTGAAGAGTCGGTGAGAGTCCTCGCACAGGAACTCATCAGTCGCGGGGGCCGACACATCGACCAGCTGGGACCCATGGCCGATGTTCGACTTTCAGGCGGAATTCGCGTGCATGCCGTGCTGGCTCCGATTGCTCACGCCGGCACGGCCATCTCGATACGCGTGCCACGCACACAGGGGTGGACTCTTGATGATTTAGCCCGCACCGGAATGGCGTCAGACGATCAGGTGGCTGCGTTGCGAGAGGCCGTCGCCCAGCGTCAGAACATTCTCATCTCGGGATCAACGGGCACCGGCAAGACGACACTCTTGGCGGCGCTGCTGGCCGAGATTCCAGAAAGCGAACGCATCATCACGATTGAAGACGTCGCCGAACTTGAGGTGAGGCACCCCTGTGTGGTGGGCCTCGAGGCCCGGCAGCCCAACGGTGACGGCGTAGGCGCCATCGGACTCGGTGAACTGGTGCGACAGGCACTTCGCATGCGTCCGGACCGTCTGGTGGTGGGCGAATGCCGAGGACCGGAACTTTTGGACTTTCTTACCGCCCTCAATACGGGCCACTCGGGTGGAGGCATCACGCTTCATGCGAACTCACTCGCACAGGTTCCGGCTCGCCTGATCGCGTTGGCGCACGCCCACCAAATCTCGGCGGCCGCACTAACCTCGTTGGCGGGCTCAGCAATCGATCTGGTCGTTCATCTCGAACGACGCGACGCGCAGCGCCGCATAGCGGGCATCGGGGTTTTGCGGGAAACGCCCGAGGGATTGCGTGTCGAGCCGACGCGCTCGCAGGCGAATCATCCGTGACGCATCCGGCGAATCTCGCCGCCGGGCTCGATCGCGTTCGCGTGATTCTGAGCACGGGAGCGCCTCTGGAGCGCGCTTTGGCGATGGCCGAGGTGAATCCGACCGAGATCACTGAAATAAACGCCCGAGCGATTCTTGCGATGGCCCTCAGCACCGGTGCTCCAGCCGTGATTACGACTGATCGTCTTCGCAAATTGCTGCGAGATGATGACCGGGCATCGCAAGAGGTTCAGACGGCGATATCCGCGCCACTTCTCGCTCGCAAGATTGTCATGGCGGTTCCGGGCGCATCCGTCGTGCTCGGCCTCATTCTCGGGTTCGACGTTTTGCCCACTCTCTTCACCACGCCCCTCGGTTGGTGCTGTCTGGCGGGCGGGGCCGGGCTGTCGCTGCTCGGCGCCGTGTGGATGCGTCGACTCGAAGCGCGGGCCAGACGCCATGTGGCGACCGCGGGATTGTGGAGTGAACTTGCCGCCGTGTGCGTCGACGCGGGCTTGCCGCTTCAGGTTGCGATGAGCCTGGCGGACGAGGTATTTGTTTGGGCGACGCGTGCGCAAGATCTCATGCGTGCGAATGCGAATGCGGGGGCGACTGGGAATGCGAGTGCGAAGGCGAATGCGAATGCGAGATCGAGTTTGACTGCGATCGACGAGGGGCGTCGGTCGGCGCGCATCGCGATCCTTGCGGGTGTTCCCGTGGGGGAAGCGCTTCGAGTTGCGGCCGACGAACAACGGGCACGCAATCACGCGGCGCGGTTGCGGTCGGCCCGAGAACTCGGTGAACGCATTCTGATACCGCTCGGCGCGTGTTACCTGCCGGCGTTCATGCTGTGGGGGGTTGTGCCGATTGTTAGCGGATTGCTCACCGAGTCATTCGTGCGCTAGTCGCTCGTGGCTATTCCCCAACACGTGCCCATCGCAGGTTGCTTCCACGGCTTGTCGAACGGCCGCGTGGTCGGGGTGCGCCGAGACGCATCATGGCTTCGAGAAGAAGTACATCAATAAAAAATCCCCTATAGAGAAGGACCACACATGAACAGATTGACAGCCCACATGAGGAATTTTGCGCAGGATGAGACGGGGGCCGCCACGGCCGAATATGCCATTGCCACAATGGCTGCCGTGGGATTCGCGGGATTACTCGTCGCGATTCTCAAGGGAGACGCCGTTCGCGGACTGCTGACGAACGTCATCACGGGCGCCTTGGGAATGGCCGGGTAATGAAGGCGTTGGGCACCAACGATGGCGGATCGGCGACGGCGGAGTTCGCCATCGTTGTTCCGGCCATCCTGGTGGTCCTCGGTGTAATCCTCGCGGCGATGGGAATGGGGCGTGACAGCATCGCCTACACGTCTCTCGCGAATCAGGCGGCTCGGTCAATTGCGCGAGGTGAAGACGTGTCGACGGTTCGCGAACGTATCGAACGCATTGCACCCCATGCCCAGCTCACGGTCGATCAGTCATCGGATGTCTGCGTGACCGTCACATCGCTCACGCCACCGCGTCAGTGGTGGAACGCTGCCCACCCAGCCGGTTTTGCGTGTGCACCGCGTGAGGCATAGTGACCTTCGGCACCCGAGACGCGGGAACCTCCACCGCAGTGGCCGCAGGAATTATTGCCCTCCTGATGATCGTGTCGTCGTTGGTATTTTTCGGCACGCGCATCGCTATAACTCTCGCGAACGCTCACAACCTTGCCGATCGATTGGCCCTCGAGGCGGCCGACACCATCTCGGGTCGGCTGCCGGGCATTCCCTGCGCGAGCGCGCAAAGACTCGCCGACGAGGCAAATATTTCTTTAGTTTCATGTGAAACCCACAGCACCGATGCGCGCGTCACCCTTCGGGTGACGCTGGGGGTTTTTAGCGCCGACGTGCGAGCCCACGCCGGACCGCCGCAATCGTAATTGGAT
Source organism: Actinomycetota bacterium (assembly GCA_009699665.1). Lineage (GTDB taxonomy): Bacteria > Actinomycetota > Actinomycetes > Actinomycetales > Microbacteriaceae > UBA963. The sequence goes on along the minus strand of WLNS01000001.1, from coordinate 28,429 downwards.
GTTGCCAGCCCGATTTGCCCTGTATGGTGACTCTCTGTTGGACAACACACCTAGGAGGAATCGCTTGTCGTCAACCCGCAAGCTCGTCATCGTTGAGTCACCGGCCAAGGCTAAGACCATCGGCAAGTACCTCGGCGACGACTACAGCGTGCTCGCTTCCGTGGGTCATATCCGTGATCTCACGGTGCCCGCCGACCTGCCGGCAGAGGTCAAAACGGGCTACATGAAGGCCTTTGGTGTCGACGTTGACAACAAGTTCACGCCTCACTATTCCGTGAGCGAGTACAGCAAAAAAACGGTGGCCGAGCTCAAACGAGCGCTCAAAGAAGCCGATGAGCTCTACCTCGCCACTGATGAAGACCGCGAAGGCGAGGCCATCGCGTGGCACCTGCTCGAGGTGCTCAAGCCCAAGGTGCCCGTGCGTCGCATGGTGTTTCACGAAATCACCAAAGAGGCAATTGAGTCGGCTCGCGAGAATACCCGCGAGGTCGACATGGATCTCGTGGAGGCCCAAGAGACGCGCCGCATTCTTGATCGCCTTTACGGTTACGCCGTGTCGCCCGTGTTGTGGCGCTTGGTGGGCCGGGGCCTTTCGGCCGGTCGCGTTCAGTCGGTCGCCACGCGGCTCGTGGTTGACCGCGAAAAAGAGCGCATGGCGTTTCGAACGGCCGGCTACTGGGACTTGCTGCTGACCGTGGGAACATCCAGCGACATCGCCACCCAGTTCGTATGCAAGCTCAAGAGGGTCGGGGGCACCACGATTGCCGAGGGATCAAGTTTTGATTCCGTCGGTGCCCTCAAAGCGGGCAAGAACGATCGGGTGCTCACCGAGTCCGAAGCGCAGACCCTTGTCGGTGCCATTGCCACCGCGGGCACGCCGATCACGGTAACGAAGCTCGAGACCAAGCCCTACACGAAGCGCCCTGCGGCACCGTTCACCACGTCGACGCTGCAGCAAGAAGCCATTCGCAAACTTCGCTACTCGTCGAAGCAGACAATGTCGATTGCCCAGCGTCTCTACGAGAACGGCTACATCACCTATATGCGCACCGATTCGCCGGCGCTCTCTGCCCAAGCGATTGCGGCTGCTCGATCACAGGCGACGGCCATGTATGGCGCCGACCAGGTCGCCGACGCGCCTCGCGTTTACAGCGGCAAGAACAAGAACGCTCAGGAAGCCCACGAGGCCGTGCGACCCGCGGGCGACACGTTCAAGACGCCCGCCGAGCTCTCATCTGTGCTGCGGGGCGAAGACCTCAAACTCTACGAACTTATTTGGAAGCGCACGGTCGCCTCGCAGATGGCCGACGCCAAGGGGCAGACGGCGACGGTCACGGTCGAAGCGAAGCCCGCGGGCGCCGAGGTGGCCGAGTTCAGCGCAAGCGGAACCGTCATCACGTTCCGCGGTTTTCTCAACGCCTACGAAGAGACGATTGAAGAAGACACCGCTGTCGATGACGCCCCCGAAGATGCCAAGCTGCCGGCCATGACCGAGGGACAGACGCTGGTGCTCGCCGATGTCGAGGCCAAGGGGCACGAAACGCAGCCCCCCGCTCGCTACACCGAGGCCTCGCTCGTGAAAAAGATGGAAGAGATTGGCATCGGCCGGCCGTCCACCTATGCGGCCACCATCGGCACGATTCAGGAACGCGGCTACGTTCGATCCCGCGGCCAGGCCATGGTGCCGACGTGGATTGCCTTCACGGTCAACAAACTGATGGAGGCGAGTTTCAACGATCTCGTGAGCTACGACTTCACGGCCGAGATGGAAGATGACCTTGACCACATCGCCGACGGTAAGGCCGATGGCGCGTCGTGGCTGCAGGGCTTCTTCTTTGGCAAGGATGCGCATCCCGGCCTTGAGCGACAGACGCAAGACCTCGGCGATCTGGATAAGCGCACGCTGAACTCTGTCACCATCGGCGAGTACGTGCTGCGCATTTGGCCGACCAACCAATACGTCGAGGTGGCCGACGAGGATGCCGGCCCCGACGCTCCGCCGCGCAAGGTGTACGTGCCCGAAGACATGGCGCCCGATGAGCTCACCGAAGCGAAGATTCGCGAGCTCATCGACGCACCAGTGGCCGGCGACCGCGTTCTGGGCGTGAATCCCGATAACGGCAAAGAGGTGCTCGCCAAAGACGGCCGTTTTGGTCCCTACGTGACCGAGCGCACGCCTGAGGTTGACCTTCCCGTTGCCGAACCCGACATCGTCGTAGACATCGAGACGGGCGAAGTCATTGAGACCAAGCCGAAGAAGAAGGCCAAGGCCGAGGCGCCTAAGGAGCGCACGGCATCGCTGTTCAAGAACATGGATCCGAGTGCGATTGATCTCGAGACGGCGTTGCGTTTGCTCAACCTGCCCCGCGAGGTCGGCGTTGATCCGGAGTCGGGCACAGTAATTACCGCCCAGAACGGCCGTTACGGTGCCTACATTAAGAAGGGCACCGATACCCGCTCGCTCACTTCGGAGCAGGAGATTTTTGACCTCACCCTAGAAGCAGCTCTCGAGAGTTTTGCGCAGCCCAAGTACGGTGCGCGCAGCGCTTCGGCGGCGCTCGCCGAGTTCGATCCGGATCCCGTCAGCGGCAAGCCCATCAAGATTAAAGACGGCCGCTTCGGCGCGTATGTCACTGACGGCGAAACGAACGCCACGATTCCTCGCACTGAGCGCATCGAAGATGTCACCTACGATCGAGCGATTGAGCTGCTGGCCGACAAGCGCGCCAAGGGTCCGGCACCCAAGCGCGGCCGAGCCACGGTGAAGAAGGCTGCACCAAAGAAAGCCACGGCCAAGAAGACCACGGCCAAGAAGCCCGCGACCAAGAAGACGGGAATTGCGAAGTCGGGATCGGCAACGCCGCCGGCGACCGGCCCCACATTCACTGACTCGGTGAGCGAGTAGCGCATGCCGGGCATCTTCATCACGTTCGAGGGCGGCGATGGCACCGGTAAGAGCACGCAGGTGCGCTTGCTCACGGAGTGGCTGACCCAGCAGGGCCGCGCCGTCGTCACCACGCGCGAACCCGGCGGCACCGAGGTCGGCACCGCACTGCGTGAGATTGTGCTGCACCACCGCGGTGAGATTGACCCGCGCGCCGAGGCACTTCTCTACGCCGCCGACCGCGCACAGCACATCGGCACGCTCGTGCGCCCCGCACTCGAGCGCGGCGATGTGGTGGTGCAAGACCGCTACATCGACTCCTCCGTTGCCTATCAGGGCGCCGGGCGCGTGCTCGATGCCGCCGAGATCAAACGGATCTCGCTGTGGGCCACCAGCGACCTCATTCCCAATCTCACGGTTTTGCTGGATCTCCCCGGAGACGTCGCCCGCGAGAGACTGGCTCAGGAACAGAAGACGTTTGATCGGCTGGAGAACGAGCGGGATGACTTCCACGAACGTGTGCGGGCAGGAGTCCTCGCCCTTGCGGCCAACGAACCGAATCGTTTTCTGGTCGTGGATGCGGCGCAAGAGATTGACCAGATTGCCCTTGTCATCCGCGACCGTGTCGGCGCCCTCCTATAGCCTCAATACCGTGAGCAGACAGGGGCTGAGTAGGTGAACGTCTGGCAGCAGCTTGTCGGCCAGCCCGACGCCATCGCCACCTTCGAGGCGGCGGCTCGCGCGGCACACGCCGTCACCGCCGGCGGTGAATCGGCCGATGCATCGGGTGTGATGACCCACGCGTGGCTGATCACGGGCCCACCCGGTTCGGGACGCTCAAACCTTGCCTATGCCTTTGCGGCGGCGCTTCTTTGCGCGAACGGTGGCTGTGGCGAGTGCGCCGACTGCCGCAACGTGGTCGCACGTACCCACCCCGACTTGTCGTATTTGGCCACCGAACGCGTGATCATCTCTATCGATGAGGTGCGCGAATTTGTCGTGGCATCGCAGTACTCGCCGTCGTCATCCGACTATCGCGTGGTGGTCATCGAAGATGCCGACCGCATGGCTGAGCGCACGTCGAACGTGTTGCTCAAGGCGCTCGAGGAGCCGCCGGCCCGCACCGTCTGGATTTTGTGCGCGCCGAGTGAGGCCGACTTGATTCCCACCATTCGATCGCGCGTGCGGTCGGTGCGCCTCACCGTGCCTTCCGTTGAACTCGTGTCACAACTCTTGCGTGATCGTGACGGTGTCGATGCCGTCACGGCCGAGCGTTCCGCCCGCCTCGCGCAGAACCATATCGGCATGGCGCGTCGTCTGGCCACGAACGCCGAGGCTTCGGCTCGCCGCGAAGAGACGGTTCAACTCGTCTTGGGCATGACCGGCTTGACCGACGCGGTCACGGCGGCGGCGCGACTGCACGCCATCGCGACCGACGATGCCAAAGCGGTCACCGATGAGCAAGACGCCGACGAACTCGAACAGACGCGGCTCGCGATGGGCATTACTGAGGGCGACGTGATTCCGCCCACGCTGCGCTCGCAGTTTCGCACGCTTGAAGAGCAGCAGAAGCGTCGTGCCACACGCAGCCTGCGCGACGGACTCGATCGCATTCTGGTCGATCTGATGTCGGTCTATCGCGATGTGCTGCGACTGCAATTGGGTGTGGCCGAAGATCTGACCAACCTCGAATTTGAGACACAACTTCGCCACCGTGCGGGTTCCGTCACCGCGGCCGAGACGCTGGCGGCGCTCGATGCGGTGGCGCACGCGCGCAAGCGCATTGCCTCGAATGTGGCGCCGCTGCTCACGCTTGAGGCCATGCTGATTTCGTCGGTCTTGCCCGAGGCGGCCTAAAACCGCCTTCGGTCGCCCATCACAACTCTGCCTGTCATGCCCTCGCCTCACCCCCACGTTTCACACTCCTCCGAGTTTCCGCTCACCGACGCGTATGGCGTTTTCTCGCTCGGCACAGGGAGAATAGAAACGTGACGGCACATTTTGCTCGGGGTTCTCTCAGATGGCTGGCCTTGGCAACTCTGTTTTTCGCGGGCACGAGCGTGGCCACTGTGGCGACTGCTTCAGCGGCAAGCGCTCACGCCGAGATTGTCTCGACTTCGCCGGTCGACAACACGCAGGTGGCCACTCCCGCTCAGATTTCGGTGACCTTCAGTGAGCAGATCGTGCTGCAGTACTCATCCTTGGCTCTCTTTGATGGTGCCGGCAACACGGTGCCTCAGGACGCAGCAACGCTCGATGCGTCGGGCACAGTAATGGCGAAAACAATCCCAGGGAGCCTCGCCGCGGGCATGTACCGGGCCGCGTGGCACAACGTGTCCGTGGACGGCCACGAGGGTGACGGCGAGTTTCACTTTGAGGTGGTCGACAATCTAGGTTCCGACAACTCCGAAACGACAACCCCCGAGCCCTCAGTCATTTCGGAACCAGAGATGACGATTGACGCACGCGCTTACCAGTCGACGGCAGGCGACGGACCACCGGATAGTGGACTGGTGCCGGTGCAGATTATTGGCTGGTCGGCGCTCGGCGCCGGTGTGGCTGCCGGCATCGCCGCCATCGTCGTCGTTTTCGTGCGACGCCGTCGCGTCGGATAGGCTTTGACTCGGCTCGCTTAGCGAGCCCCGCCGCCTTAGCTCAGTTGGTAGAGCGATTCACTCGTAATGAATAGGTCGCGAGTTCGATTCTCGCAGGCGGCCCCATTGTCGGGAATATTCGCGCGTGCGAGGCGTTCTTGCCGTCAGTCGTGTCGTCTCTGGGGCGACGAAATCATGACTGAAATATCTTCTGAAAGGGAATTTTATGTCGCGCAACGCCGATACCAGCACTCCGATCCTCCCCGTTCTTGCCGAGCGCTGGAGCCCTCGCTCGTTTGATACATCACGATCGCTGACCATGGCCGATCTGACGCCGGCGTTTGAGGCTGCGCGCTGGTCGCCCTCGCTCAGCAACCTCCAGGAGTGGCGCTTTTTGGTGGGCTTTCGCGGTGACGCAACCTTCGCAGCCATGACAGAGCACCTGTCTGGGTGGAACGCGTCGTGGGCGCCGAACGCCGGGGCGATTGTGATTGGAATGTATGAGGACGATCCTGAGAATCGCGGACGGGAGTACGCCCCCTACGATCTGGGTCAGGCAATGGCGCACTTCTCGGTGCAGGCGCACGCCGACGGTTTGTTCGTGCATCAGGCCGCTGGTTTTGATCGCGATGCCATAGCGGCGCATTTCAACGTGCCCACAACGTGGAAAGTATTCGTTGTCGCTGCGGTCGGCCATCTGGGCGCGCCCGAACTTCTCGATGAGACGTTGCGGGCCCGCGAGACAGCACCCCGAGTGCGCCGCCCCCTCGACGAAACGGTCTTCACGCATCCCTTTCCCGCGGCCTAGCCCCGAGAACTCACTGCCTCGCTCCCTTTGCTAGGATTTCAGGCATTGCCGACAAGGGAGAAATCATGAAAGAGCCGAAGAAAGACTGGACTCCGCGCCTCTGGCTGCGCATCCTGTTGCCCACCGTTTTGGTGATTGTGTGGCTGGCGCTTGCCGGACTCGGCGGCCCCACGTTTGGCAAGATTTCTGAAGTTTCGACCAACGACCAGGCCGGCTTTCTTCCGGCCAGTGCGCAAAGCACCGAGGTCAATGCCATCGCCGAGAAGTTCCGCGAGTCGAAAGACATTCCGGCGATCGTGGTCATTGTTTCCGACAGTGGCACGGTCACCGCGACCGACATGGAGGCGTTCGGCACGCTGGGCACTGCCATGCAGGATTCTCCTGGCGTCGCTCCCGCCACGGATCCCCTGCCCACGAGTGTCATCGGGCCGATTAAGTCGGACGATGGGGCGGCCGTTGAATACATCGTTCCCTTTAGTGCTTCGGGGCAGGAACTCCTCGGCAACGTCGTCGAGTTGCGCACGCTCGTGCAAGACAGCACACCGGCGGGCTTTACGGCCTACGTTGCCGGGCCGGCCGGCCTTCTCGCCGACTTCGTCAACGGTTTTGGCGGCATTGATGGCATCCTGCTGCTCGTCGCACTCGGTGCGGTCTTTGTCATTTTGCTGGTTGTCTATCGGTCGCTGCTGCTTCCCGTGCTCGTGCTGCTGACAGCAGTCTTTGCGCTGTCGGCGTCGATTCTGGGCATCTATTGGCTCGCATACAACGACATCATCAAGGTGTCGGGTCAGAGTCAGGGCATCCTGTCGATTTTGGTCATCGGTGCGGCCACCGACTACGCGCTGCTCATGGTGTCGCGATTCAGGGAATCGCTCTTCGAGGTGCAGTCGAAGTGGGCGGCCATCGGTCGCGCGTTCCGCGGTTCGTTCGAGGCCATTGGCGCGTCGGCCGCTACGGTCATTTTGGCGCTCCTCTGCCTGCTCTTTAGCGACCTCAACTCGAACAAGGCGCTGGGCCCCATTGCGGCCTTCGGCATTGGTTTTGCGTTCCTCGCCGCCGTCTCGTTCTTGCCGGCCGTGCTCATGATCTTTGGCCGCGCCTCGTTCTGGCCGTTCATGCCCAAGGTCGGCAAGAAAAAGGTTGAGGCGGCGAACGCCGAGAAGATTGCCGGGCTTGAAGGCATTCGGGGTCTGTGGCGCCGGGTCGGCACCCTGATTGCCAAGCGCCCGCGCACCACGTGGATTGTCACGCTCGTCGTTTTGCTGGCCGCGTGTGCAGCACTGCCCTCGCTGAAAGCCAGCGGACTGCCGCAAACCGACTTCTTGCTCGGAAACAACATCGAATCGGTTGATGGTCAGAAGGTGCTCGGCGAGCACTTTGCCGCCGGCTCGGGCTCTCCCGTGGTGATTATCGCGAAGGAAGCCGACTACACGAAGGTGATGGACGCCACGGCCGCGAACCCCGGAATCTCTGAGGTGTCGGTGCAGCAGGACCAGAAGGCCGTTGCCGCTGCGATCGCCGAAGCCTTGGCGGCACAAGCGGCAGCCGCCGGAGGGGCCCCCTTTGGTGCGATGCCGGATGCGATGGCCGGCGGTCAGGCAGGACCACCTGCCGTGCCTGAAATCGACCCCATCCCCAAGGTGGTCGACGGTCAGGTATTGATCAACGCCACCCTGACCTATCAGCCCGACTCGGCCGATGCCGAGAAGGTGGTCAAGGATCTGCGCGTCTCACTGGCGGAGGTTGATTCGAGTGTGTTGGTCGGTGGCGAGACCGCCATTGCGCTCGACACAAACGAGACGGCTCAGGCCGACCTCACGAGGATTATTCCCATCGTGCTCGCCGTCATCTTCATCATTCTGATGCTGTTGCTGCGGTCGATTGTTGCACCGCTGCTGTTGATCTTCTCGGTGGTCGTGAGCTTTGGCGCCACCCTGGGCGTCTCAGCACTGGTCTTCAACAACCTGTTCAACTTCCCGGGCGCTGATGCGAGCGTGCCGTTGTTTGGCTTCGTCTTCCTCGTGGCGCTGGGCATTGACTACAACATCTTCTTGATGACCCGAGTGCGTGAAGAGACGTTGCAACTGGGCACAAGACCGGGCATCTTGCGGGGCCTTGCCGTCACCGGTGGCGTGATCACCTCAGCGGGTGTGATCCTGGCGGCCACCTTCGCGGCCCTCGGCGTGATCCCGATTCTGTTCCTCGTGCAGCTGGCCTTCATCGTGGCGTTCGGCGTGATCCTCGACACGATCTTGGTGCGCTCGCTGCTGGTGCCCGCCATGGCCTACGACATTGGTCGCAAGATTTGGTGGCCGAGCAAGTTGGGCAACGGAAAGCCGTAGTTTGTGAGTCGATGCTGGGGGTAACCGCGTGAGGTTGCCCTCAGCACTTTCTGTGGCGTTAGTCTGGCGCTGTGATTAACGGCAATGTGTCTTTTTGGTGGCAGCAGCTCGGTCTGCCCGCGGCACGGCCGGCATTGCCCGGCGACCGCAGTGCCGATGTGTGCATCGTGGGCGCCGGATACACCGGACTCTGGACGGCCTATTACCTGAAGAAAGCCGACCCGAGTCTGAACGTGGTGATCGTTGAGCAACGCTTTGCGGGCTACGGCGCCTCGGGGCGCAACGGTGGATGGCTCACCAACTCGGTCACCGGTGGGCGCGACCAATATGTGAAGTCGTGGGGCCGCGATGCAGCCGGGCGCATGCAATCGGCGCTCAACGAGACCGTCGACGAAGTGGTTCGTGTCGCGGCGACGGAGCGCATTGATAGTGGTGCCGTCAAGGGCGGCGAATACACGGTGGCGCAAAACCGGGCGCAACAGGGTCGCCTCGAAGCGTGGGCCCGCGACGAACAAACGTGGTCGATGACCGACACGGTGTTGCTCTCGGCCGCCGAAGCACACGATCGGATTGCGCTGGAACCGACCACGGGCGCCCTGTGGCATCCACACGCGGCACGCATTAATCCGGCTCAGCTGTTGGCCGGGCTCGCGACGACGGTCGAACGCCTCGGCGTCACGATTTTTGAGGACACCACGGCCGATGAAATTGCCTCGGGACGTGTGACCACGAATCGGGGCGTCGTTCGGGCACCCATTGTGGTGCGCGCCACGGAAGGTTTCACGTCGAACATTCGGGGCCTGCATCGCACGTGGCTGCCGATGAACTCGTCGCAGATCGTGACCGAACCCGTGGCTGCATCCGTCTGGAAACGAATTGGCTGGTCTGGCCGGGAGCTCGTGGGTGACATGGCGCACAGCTACTTCTATGCGCAACGCACTGCTGACGACCGCATTGCCATTGGCGGCCGGGGTGTTCCTTATCTCTATGGATCGCGCACCGACACCGACGGACACACACCCGACAGCACGGTGGCATCGTTGCGCGCGTTGCTGGGGCGCCTGCTGCCCGGCACCGCGGATGTGCCCATTGCCCACGCGTGGTCGGGTGTCTTGGGTGTTCCCCGCGACTGGTCGGCGACCGTGGGCTTTGATTCGGCCACCGGTATGGGCTGGGCCGGCGGCTATGTTGGCACGGGCGTGACGGCCACCAACCTGGCGGGCCGAACGCTGGCCGACCTCATTCTGGGCAGACACACCGACGTGACCGAACTTCCGTGGGTCAATCACCGGGTGCGCAAGTGGGAGGTGGAGCCGCTGAGGTGGCTGGCCGTGCGGGGGCTCTATGCGGCGTATGGCATGGCGGATCGGGCGGAATTTCGTGGTCGAGCGACCACGTCACCCCTGGCGCGCATGGCCGACGTTATTTCGGGGCGGGCGCACTGAGGGGCTTCGATACGGCGACGTGGTCGCCTACTCAACCTGCTGCGCAGTTTCGATACGGCGACGTGGCCGCCTACTCAGCCGACGAAGTGCGGGCTAGGGGGCGAAGTGCAGCTCCGGCTCGACGTCGATCACCAGCATCAGCGGCTCGTTTCGAGCCGCCAACGAGGGGATGACCTCGTCGAGGGTCTGACGCATGCTCGCATAGTCCGAGAGGCGGGTGGTCGATACGCCCAGAGACCGGGAAAGGTCGGCAAAGTCGATCTCGTCGAAGGGCGGCCACGCCGGCTCGCCCGAACTAATTCTCTCGGCCAAGCGATCCATGACGGCGTAGCGCCCGTTGTTGAGAATGATGAAAAGCGCACCGACCCCGTAGTGGCGTGCACTCCACAGACCCTGAATGGAATACATCGATGAGCCGTCGCCCAAGATAGCGATCGTGGGTCGCTCGGGGGCGCCCATACGCAGGCCGATGGCCGCGGGCAGCCCAAAGCCCAGACCGCCCATGGCCGCGCTGACGAAACCCAGTGGCTGGCGAGCGGGCAGCAGTTCATGCAGATCGGGGCGACTCGACGGTGTCTCTTCGACCACGATGGCGTTCGCCGGCAGCAGTTCGGCGAGGGCGGCCATCACGTGCGAGGCGCGCAGGGGTTCGCCTGCCTTGGGAGCCGGCGGAGCGGGGCGTCGGGGCGGAACAACTGCCCGCGTTTTCGCGACCGCGCGCACCGTGTCGGCCACCTCGGCGATGGTCGCGGGGATGTCGCCGAGCACCGACAGCGTGGCCGCCGACCGGAGGGCTTCGTCGGAGTCGTTGGTGACGACAATCACGGCCGTGCCGGGGCTCAGCATCGCCCCGGGCTCGAAGTTGTATTGCCGGAAGACGGGAGCACCGACCGCGATGACGGTGTCGAAATCGGCCAGCTGCGTGCGCAGCACCGACCGCGCCGCCGAGAGGAATCCGGCAAACAGGGCATGATCCTGGGGAAAACCGGCCTGACCGGCAAACGACTCCTGAAAGACCGGGGCCTGCGTGCGCTCGGCCAGCCGAACCAACGCGGCCCATCCTTCGGCGGTGGAATTTGCGGCTCCCGAGATAATGACGGGATTCTTGGCTGCATCAATGTGCTGCACGATGGCAGCGACGGTGGCGACGCTCGGTTCGCCCGACAGCACCGCGATCTCGGGGGCGGGGAAAACGCGCTCGGCGGGATATTCGGTGAGCCAGTCGTCCATGGGAACGACGACGATTGCCGGCCCGCGACGCGTGGTTGCCTCGTGATAAGCCCGCGCCACGGCAGCGGGAACATCGTGCGGGGTCACCGGCTCGTTAAACCACACGGGATAGTCGCCCGCGAGTCCCGCGAGTTTGCCGGCCAGAAAGGGTTCGGTGGCCAGGTGGCGACGGTCCTGTTGCCCCACGACAATGACTAGCGGCGCGCGGTTGGCCCGAGCGGTGGCGATGGCGCTGACAGCGTTTCCGAGTCCAGCCGTGGTGTGCACCACAACCATGGCGGCTTTCTGCCGAGCAAGCGCATAGCCGGTGGCCATGCCCACCACAGACCCTTCGTGCAGGGCCAGCGTGAAATCGATGTCGGCAGGCAGGTTGGCCAGCAGCGAGATTTCGGTCGATCCGGGGTTGGCAAAAATCTTGGTCAGGTCGTAACGGCGCAGCACATCAAAAAATGCGTCCCGAACGGTGTGTGGGGCTGAGGAAGTCATGGTTGTCCTACTCTGGGGCACTCGTCACGAGAGCGCCACAACAGTCTCGATGCTACCGTCGTCGCGTGGCCAGCAACACGGTTCGGCCGGTTCGCGAGACGATGTCGCACCGGCAGGCAAGGCGCAGCGCTCAACGTCAATTGACGGGATTCTCACCCGGCGTAGACTGATTTCACATCGCCTCGATTCGTGTGAGGCGTTGCCTATGTTCTAGCGAGTCTCGAGGAGGAGACATGGCACTGCTCGATCCGAAGATTTGGACCGACAAGATTTACATCAACGGCTGGGTGGCCGGCGGTGGCGGTACGCGCGACGTGGTTTCGCCCGCAACCGGCGAAAAACTTGGCTCGATTGGCATGGCTTCCGTTGCGGATGCCAACAAAGCAGCCGCCGAGGCGGCCAAGGCTCAGGTTGGTTGGGCTGCCACGCCCCCCGAGCAGCGCGCCGCAATCATGCGCAAGGCGGGCGAGCTCTTTGGCACCTACGCTGCCGAAATCACCGACTGGCTGGTTAAAGAGGCCGGATCTATTCCCCCCAAGGCCGGGCTGGAAATTCACGTGGCCGAAGGCGAGTGCTTTGAGGCCAGTTCGCTTCCGAGCCACCCGATGGGTAGCGTTCTTCCGTCGAACGACCCGCACTGGAGCTTTATGCGTCGCCGTCCGGCCGGAGTTGTCACGGTGATTGCGCCGTTCAACTTTCCGCTGATTCTGTCGATTCGTTCGATTGCTCCGGCCATTGCCTTGGGTAACGCCGTTGTCTTCAAACCAGACCCCCGCACGGCGGTGGGCGCAGGTGCGGCCATCGTGCGCATCTTCGAAGAGGCCGGCCTTCCCGCGGGCGTTTTCCAGATGGTCAACGGCGGAGCCGACGTGGGCGAGGCTGTTGTCTCGGCGCCCGACGTGCGCGTTGTGTCGTTCACGGGCTCGACGGCTGCCGGTCGTAAGGTTGGCGAGCTGGGCGCGCAGCACCTCAAGCGCACACACCTCGAGCTCGGCGGAAACAACGCTCTCATCATTCTGCCCGGTGTCGACGTAGCCAAGGCCGCTTCTGCGGGTGCCTTCGGTTCGTGGATGCACCAGGGCCAGATCTGCATGACGACGGGTCGGCACATCGTTCACGAGTCGGTCTACGACGAGTACGTGGCTGCGCTGGTCGAAAAGGCGAATCACCTTCCCGTGGGCAACCCGGCGACCGATCAGGTTGCACTGGGCCCCATCATTGACGCCAATCAAACAGCCAAGGTTCAGAGCATTGTCGATGAGACCGTCAAGCAGGGCGGAAAACTCGCGGCCGGCGGAACGCACGAGGGCAATTTCTTTAAGCCCACAGTGCTGGCCGACCTGAAGCCCGAGATGAGCGCCTGGAAGGATGAAATCTTTGGACCGGTGGCGCCCATCATCAAGTTCTCGACGATGGACGAAGCTGTCGCCCTCGCCAACAATTCAGAGTACGGTCTGTCAGTCGGAATCCTGGGTGACGTTGGTGAAGCGATGAAGATTGCCGACCAGCTCAACACGGGAATCCTGCACATCAACGAGCAGACGGTGGCCGATGAGGCCAACATTCCCTTTGGTGGCGTGGGTGCCTCGGGCACGGGTTCGCGGTTTGGTGGCGCCGAGGCCAACATCGAGGCATTTACCGAGCAGCAGTGGCTGACGGTGCGCCCCGACATCGCGCCTTACCCCTTCTAAAGTTATCGGGGCCGGGTCACACGTGACTCGGCCCCCTTTTTTTGCGCAGAAAAGAGTGGTGACACAAGTGTCTGACACGGAAGCCGTCGTTTCTCACGAGTATGACTTTGAGTCGTGGTGCCGCGTGTTGGCCGAGAACGATATTCCCATGCAGATTGCCTGCGCACAGCGTTCAACGTTTCGCGCGTCGTTGAAATCTCGCAACTTGGGCGGAATCCATTTTTTTGATATTCGCTCCGATGCGCACGTCGCGAAACGCACCTCGCTGAATCTCATGTCGGACGACATGCGCGTGTATGGCATCACGCTGCAGATCGAGGGATCGAGCACCATCTCGCAGGATGGTCAGACGTCCGTTCTGAATCCGGGGGACTTCGCTCTGTACGACTCGACACGCGAGTTCGCCCGAGAGTTTTTTGACAATCACCGCTGTCTCATCGTGCGTTTTCCGCACACCATGATGCAGCTGCCGTCGCACACCCTGCGACACGTGACCGCTACCCGCTTTGGTGCGTCCGAGGGTGTTGGTGTGGTCGTCTCGCCGTTTCTGCTCGAAACGGCCAATAACCTGGCCGACCTCTCGGGCTGGTCGGGCGTTCGCGTGGCTCACGCCCTCATTGATCTCGTGTCGTCAGCGTTCGCCGAAAAACTCACGGACGAGCAGGTTGCAACCGCGAATCCCCGGGCTAATGCGTTCGTTCGTATCTGTGACTATGTCGCAGACAACCTCGGCGACCCACATCTCAGCCCGGATTACATCGCGCAGGCAAACTTTATTTCGACCCGTCAGCTGCACAAGATTTTTCATGCCGAGAGAATCACCGTGTCCCAATTCATTCGTGAACGCCGGTTGGAACAGTGTCGCCGACAACTGGCCGACCCGGCCGACGCACATCTCACCGTGGGGCAGATCGCGGCGCAGTGGGCCATCTACGACGGCGCTCACTTCTCGCGCATCTTCCGAAACGCATACGGCATGAGCCCGCGCGACTATCGGCGTTCTCAGCTCGACACCTCGGTGGCCTAGACCGCGCTCAGCTTCGCCGTCGGTCGTTCGTGCTGAACTCAGTAGTGACGAAGGGGCGGACAACATGAGGGTGCATCCGATTTCGACTGAGAACGCGCAGCAGATCGAGGTCGTGGGCGAGCGCTTTTATCGGGCGGCGATGCAGCGCATCGTGGGCACGCCACCGCTCAACATGGCGGTGATTCAACCCGTGCCGGTAATGCTCAAACGTGAACCCACAAACCCCGTCGACCCGCTGGCTATCGCGGTGATCATTCAAGAAGAGGTGGTGGGCTACCTCTCGGCTGCAGATGCCGCCCATTTCGGCCCCGAACTTGCTCGGGTTGAGGCCGCCGGCGCTGTGGCGCTCGTGCAGGGCACGCTGTGGTGCAAGACCACCGACGAAGGTCTGATGAGCAACGTGCGCATCAAGATTCCTCACGACTGGGTGTTCGACGGCTATATCGACGATGCCGAGTACGTGCAGATGACCCCTCGGGTCGGCACACCACGAAGTTTTCGTGGCCCGTGGATAGTCGTGTTCGTTGTGGTCGCTCTGTGGCTGATCTTGACACCGTATCCGGTCAACGTCATTTTTGCTCTGTTGAGTTTCTCGATCGGGGCGTTCACTCTCGGAATTCGCAAACTCTCAGCGAAGAGGCTTAATCGCTGAGCACCTGGCCGACATGCGGATCATGCCTGCTAACATCGGTGCTTAAACATTGACGCCTCAACATCGGCGACGTCATCTGGCTGAGGGGAGATCGAGTGCCTGTTTCATCCCTCGGCAACAGACTCCGTGGCTACTTTCGTGTCGCGAGCCTGACAGTTGCGGGTGTCGTCGCGCTCGGCTTTTTTCTTGCGTCTGGAGTGGCGCCCGCGACGGCAGCACCTGCGCTCAACGCCTACGTTTCAGAGCCCTTCGTGCAGGGCCCGAGCGTGACAGGCGTTCAGTTAGAAACGTTCGACTCGAACTGTCCCGCAACGTGGTGGTCAACAGGAAGCAACCCCGGCACCATGACGGGCACATGCTCATCGGTCAATGGAAACATCTACGGCGGGGCTTCCACCACCTCGGGGGTGCCGACGCGAGGGGGAGGACTGCCACAGACGAAGTACGCCGCCGCGTTTAACGGGGCGAGTGTCACGGTCACCCTAAATCATGCAGCATCGTATTTAGGTTTTCAGTGGTCGGCCGGTGATGCGGCAAATCGGCTCACGCTATACAGCGGTGCCACGGTTGTTGCAACGTTCACCACGCAAGACCTGATGGCCATGCTCTACAACGACGACATGGGCGCCTGGTCGGCCAACGACTACCTCATTAATCCGGCCCGCAACCAATGGGTGGGCGAACCTTTCGCCTACCTGCATCTGGTGGGAGTGGGCGGCCTCACCTTCGATAGTTTCACGATCACCCAGCCCCGATATGGCTTTGAATTCGACAACTTCTCGCTGAGCGACTCGACCGTCACCGTCGATCCACTGACGACCATCGCGATCGGCGATGAAACCCCTCCGGACGCAGATGGCAACGGCGAGGATGACACGACAGAGGATGCCGACGGCGACGGTATTGCCGACCCCTTCGAGGACGCGAATGGCGACAGCGTTGCCGACGTGCTCGAGGACTCGAATGGCAACGGCACAAACGACTACATCGATCGCATCATGTTGGCCAACACCGGATTCGACCCGTGGCCGGCACTCAGCTCGGGAACGTTTCTCATCGGTGCGGGCTGTGCGATGATCGTGCTGCGCCGACGTTCGCGCGCCTGATCGTCGAGATCCCGTCAAACGATTTTCTAGAGCTGGTTGCCGAGCTTGTATTCGCCCAACTTGTAGTCGGGCATCTCGTCACCCTCTCGGGTGTATGAGAAGCCGTCGGCTCCAATGGTGACAGCCATCTCTGAGGCGTCGGTGCGCGCAACGACGGGCTGCGGGTTGCCGTCGAGGTCCATGACGACTGAAGCTTCGGTGTACCAGCTGGGCACAACGGGAGTGCCCCACCAGTCGCGACGCTGGTTGTCGTGCACATCCCAGGTGATGACTGGGTTATCGGGGTCGCCCGTGTAGTAGTCCTGCGTGTAGATCTCGACCCGGTGACCGTCGGGGTCGCGCAGATAGAGATAGAACGCATTAGACACACCGTGGCGTCCCGGTCCGCGCTCGATGTGATCCGACATGCGCAGAGAGCCGAGCTTGTCGCAGATCGACAGAATGTTGTGCTTCTCGTGAGTCGCGAAAGCCACATGGTGCATGCGCGGGCCGTCCCCTCCGGTCAGCGCCGTGTCGTGCACGGTGGACTTGCGGCGAATCCAGGCAGCGTAAACCGTGCCTTCGTCATCCTGGATGTCTTCGGTCACGCGGAAGCCCAGATCCTGCATGAACTTCACAGCGCGCGGAACATCGGGGGTGACCTGGTTGAAGTGGTCGAGGCGCATGAGCGCGCCCGGCGAGTAGAGGTCGTAGCGCCAGGCGAGTCGCTCGACGTGCTCGGTCTCATAGAAGAATTCGTAGGGGAAGCCCAGGGGATCCTCGACGCGCACCGAGTCGCCGATGCCCTTGCAGAACCCGTCTTTGCGACGTTCTACACGGCAACCAAGTTCGGTATAGAACGCGACAGCGTGGTCGAGATCTTCGGGGGAGCGAACGCGATACGAGAAGGCGGCCACGCCCGCGATCGGGCCCTTGCGCAGCACGAGGTTGTGGTGAATGAACTCCTCGAGGCTGCGCAGGTAGATCGCCGAGTCGTCTTCTTCGGTAACCGTGAGGCCCAGCACGTCGACATAGAAGTGGCGCGACTTGGCCAGATCGGTGACGATGAGTTCCATGTAGGCGCAGCGCAGAATGTCGGGCGGGCTGGCCTTCGGCGTAGGCACCGGGTTATCCGACTTGATCGGCGCTTCCGTGGTGACATAAAAGCCACTCGACGTCTTGGTGCGTCCATTGAGTTCAGACATGATTGATCCTCTCGGGTTCGATACTTAGTGCGAGCTCGGGGCGGTTCCACCCACGCCAAAGCGGGGCGAGTGCGATTCTTCGAGCGTGATCTGCACCGACTGCTGGGTCGTGTAGAAATCAACAGAGCGGTAGCCGCCCTCACGACCGAGACCCGAGGCCTTCACGCCACCAAAGGGGGTGCGCAGGTCGCGGATGTTGTTGGAGTTAAGCCAGACCATGCCCGACTCGATGGCCTGAGCAAAGTTGTGCGCACGCTTGAGGTTTGAGGTCCACACGTATGCCGCGAGGCCGTAGCGGGTGTCGTTGGCCAACCGAAGGGCTTCTTCATCGGTGTCGAAGGGCGTGATGGCAACAACCGGCCCAAAGATTTCCTCTTGAAAGATGCGGGCATCCGGCTTCACGTCGACAAACACCGTCGGGGCAATGAAGTTTCCCGTGGGAAAACCCTCGGCACGACCGCCGCCAGCGAGCAAACGACCCTCGCTCTTGCCAATTTCGACGTAGCTCATCACCTTGTCGAAGTGGTTGGGGTGCACGAGCGCACTGACCTCACTCTTCGGATCGGTGGGCAGGCCCACCACGATGTTCTTCGCACGCTCGGCAAACTTCACGATGAAGTCGTCATAGATCTCGCGCTGAACAAGCACGCGACTGCCGGCCGTGCAGCGCTCGCCGTTGAGGCTAAAAACACCGAATACGGTGGCGTCGAGGGCTGCCTCGAGGTCGGCGTCGGCGAACACGATGGCCGGGCTCTTGCCGCCGAGTTCCAGCGAGAGGCTCTTCAGGAAAGGAGCCGCGTTGGTGCTCAGCGTGGCGCCCGTCGAGCTGTCGCCCGTGAACGAAATGAGCGGCACGTCGGGGTGCTTCACCAGCGCATCGCCGGCAACGCCACCCGAACCAAAGATCAGGTTGAAGACGCCCGCGGGAACGCCGGCCTCTTCGAAGATCTCGGGCCAGAGGGCGGCGGAGAGCGGGGTGTAGCTGGCGGGCTTGAGCACGACCGTGTTTCCGGTGGCCATCGCGGGGCCGAGCTTCCACGACTCCTGCATGAAGGGCACGTTCCACGGCGTGATCAGGCCGGCCACCCCGATGGGCTTGCGGTTGACGTAGTTCATCTGGCGCCCGGGCACCTTGAACGCGTTGTCGTGTTGCGACACGATGAGGTCACCAAAGAACCTGAAGTTTTCGGCAGCTCGTCGCGCCTGTCCGAGTGCCTGGGTAATGGGCAGACCCGAGTCGTATGATTCGATCTCGGCGAGACGCTCATCGCGCGACTCCACAATGTCGGCAATCTTGTGCATGATGCGCGAACGTTCGCGCGGCAGCATGCGCGGCCAGGGGCCCTCATCGAAGGCCTTCTTGGCTGCGGCCACCGCACGGTTGACGTCTTCGGCCGAAGCCGAAGCGGCCGTGATGTAGGTCTCGTTGGAGACGGGCTCGAGCACGTCGAACGTGGCTCCGCCGGTGGCGTCAACCCACTTGCCGCCGATATACAGGCGCAGGTGCTCGGGAAGGTCTTTGGGTGCGTAATCGTTAGCCATGGTTATTTTCTCCTCATGTCGAATTCGGGAAGGACGGGGGTGATCCACTTTTCGCCCTCGGCCAGCAGCGACTCGATCTTGTCGATGCCACCGGGCGTGGGGGTGATCAGCGGCGGGCGAACAAAGCCCGACTTGATGAGCCCCATGCGCTCGAGCACGTACTTGCCCGGCGCGGGGTTGGTCTCGACAAACAGCAGGTCGACGAGCGGGTGCACGCCGTAGTGGATCGCGCGCGCGCGCTCCTGGTTGCCTTCTTCGTAGGCCCAGAACATGTCGCTCACGGCCTGCGGGGCGATATTGGCCAGTGCCGAGATGAAGCCAATGCCGCCGAGGGCGAGCAGGGGCAGGCAGAGCAGTTCGATGCCCGACCACATGAGCAAGTCTTTTCCGCACTTGTGGAACACGTACGAGAAGTGCTCGAAGTCTTTGGTGGTCTCCTTGATGCCCACGATGTTGTCAAAGTCACGGTAGAGACGAGCAAACGTCTCGGGCGCCAGCTCGACCGAGGTGCGAATGGGCACGTTGTAGGCAACGAGCGGCAGGTCCGGGAACTCACGAGCCACGGTCGCGTACCACTGGTAGAGCGCCTCTTGTGTGGGACGTGCGTAGTAGGGCGTGATAATCAGCGCAGCATCGACACCCATTGCCTGGGCGGCCGCCGTGACCTCGAGGGTCTCGTCGAGCTTGGCCGACCCCGTTCCCGGCATGAAGGGCACCCGATCGCCGATGGCGTCGTTCACCGTCTTCATGCCCGCGATGCGCTCGGCAACCGACTGTGAGCTGGGTTCGCCGGTGGAACCACCGAGCGAGATGCCGTTGGTGCCGTTGGCCAGCTGCCACTGCACCATGTTGGCCAGCGAGTCGTGGTCAACAGCGCCGTCGGGGGTAAAGGGCGTCATGAGGGGGGCAAGACTGCCCTTGATTTGACGCGGGTCACTGCGGAACTTCATGGTGTGCCTTTCGTGTGGTCTGAGTGTGAGGTGGATCGAAGTGCGGAGAGCGTGCGTCGACTACTTGCTGTCGAGATAGGCGTTGAGCGTGGCGAGACGGTGCTGCCGGGCAGCCATCTCGATGGTCAGGGCGTCGGCGCCGCCGGCAATCAGGTTGACGAGGTTGTCGTGCTCTTCAACCGACTCCTTCGCGCGTCCGGGAATGTAGCCAAACGACGATTCGCGAATCGTGGCCAGTCGGTTCCAGCCGCGGTGCACGAGGTCGAGGATGTGCAGGTTGGAGCAGTGCTCGAAGAACACGGCGTGAAACTCGTGGTTGAGTTCGGTGAATCGGCTCGGATCAAAGTTGTTCAGACACTCGCGCATTTCCCGGTTGATCTGGCGCGCCAGTGTGAGATCGTCGGCGGTGACGTTTGGTGCGGCCATCGCGGTGGCCATGCCCTCGACGAGGCTCAGCGTCTCCATCGTGTACTGGTATTCGCGTGCGTCAACAGCCACCACCTGGGCCCCCACATTGGTGGTGAACGTGACGAGCCCCTCTGCCTCGAGACGGCGAATAGCTTCGCGCACGGGAACCACGCTGACCTCGAGCTCCTTGGCAATCTGCCCCAGAACGAGCCGGTATCCGGGTCCATACGTGCCCTCGGTAATTGACTGTTTGATGGCTGTGTAGGCGCGCTCACTCTTGCTCATCGCGACGGTGGTCACTTTTTCTTGCCCTGTCGCCACGTCTCGAAGCGCTTCTTCCACTCGGCATCCATGGGGTAGAGGGTGTCGACCTTTTCGCCCTGCTTGACCATGGCCAGAATGAACTCTTCTTCGGCCTCCTGGACGATGGCTGCATCAACCACATCGTCAATGAGGTGCGGGGGAATAACGAGGACGCCGTCGGCATCGCCCACGATCACGTCGCCGGGCTGAACCGCGCATCCGCCACACGTGATGGTGATGTCGGTATCCCACGGAACGTGGCGGCGACCGAGAACGGCCGGGTGGGGGTTAGCAAAGTAGGTGGGCATGTCGAGGGCGGATACCGCCGCGACGTCACGAACGCCGCCGTCGGTCACGATTCCCTCGCATCCGCGAAGCTGCGCGCGAATGGCCAGAATGTCGCCCACGGTGCCGGTGCCCTTTTCGCCCCGAGCCTCCATGACGAGAACCTCGTCGGGCCCCACCGATTCGATGGCGCGCTTTTGTGCGTTGAAGCCTCCGCCAAACTTCTCGAAGAGGTCTTCGCGGTTGGCGATGTAGCGCAGGGTGCGCGCGAGCCCCAGCATGCGTTTCGTGGGGCGCGTCGACTGCAGGCCGTCGATGCTGACGTTGTTGAATCCTTTTTTGCGGAGCACGGATGACAGTGTGGCGGTTGATACCGAGTTGATCTTCTTCTTGAGTTCCGGCGTCAGAATGCTCGCGGGCATGCCGGCCGCCTCGCGCGACCCCCACGCTTCTTCGCGCTGCAGGTCGTCGACCTGTGGCCCCGCGCTGAACGCCGGCAGTTCGTTGGTGCCCTGCGTGATGGTGGTCACGAGGCGTCCCGAACTGGGCTTGCCCGTCGCCGTGGGGGCATCAACCTCGACCTCAACGGTGTCGCCGGGCACAACCACCGACGACCCTGCCGGGGTGCCGGTCAGAATGACGTCGCCGGGCTCGAGGGTCATGAGCTGTGAGAGGTCGGCAACGATAGTGCCAAAGTCGAACGTGAGTCCTTCGGTGGTGTCATCCTGCGCGATGGTGCCGTTCACCCAGGTGCGGACGCGAATCTGGTGCTGGTCGAGATCGCGGGCATCAATCAGATTCGGGCCCAGGGGCGTAAAGCCGTCGCCACCCTTGGAGCGCAGATTCGAGCCCTTGTCGACGTAGCGGAGGTCGTAGACGCCAAAGTCGTTTGCTGCCGTAATGGATGCGACGGCCGCCCAGCCCTCGGTGGGGGAGACGCGGCGAACACGTGTGCCGATGATCAGCGCAATCTCGCCTTCGAACGCGAGCAGCTCGCAGCCGGCGGGGCGTTCCACGCTCGAGCCCGAAACGGCGAGCGAGGTGGTGGGCTTCATGAAGAATGAGGGATGCCCGGGGGCGCGGCCGCGCTGTGCGATGCGCGAGGGGTAGTTGAGGTGCAGGGCAATGATCTTTCCGGGCTCAAAACCAGCCTCGAGTGCTGTTACCGCCATGGATTCGCTCCCTCACACGTCAACGTATCTCAAATCATATACGATTGTGAGGAGAGCGCAAGGGGCAATCTGCGATGCTCATCGAGAGGCGCAGAATCTCGTGATCCGTTGCGCACGAAAGCATCACGGTTGACCCTGCGCGTATGAAATGGCGCACAAGGGGAATCCGGTCTTTGCCGGTCGTCGTTAGGCGAGCACAATAGGAGGGCTAGGTCACTGTCGCCCCGGGGAGTACTCCGTGGGGGAGAAAAGTAACTCACGCTCAACGGAGAGGAACACACCATGACTTCACAGCCCGACGTAATTGTGGTTGGTGCGGGAACTGCTGGGGCGATTATCGCCCGCCGCCTGCTGGACGCCGGCAAGACGGTTCACCTGCTCGAAGCTGGGAGTCCCGACGACAACCCCGCGATCCACGACATGGCCCGATTGGGCGAACTCTGGTTGGGACCGGAGGACTGGGGCTACTTCACGACGCCGCAGAAGCACGCCAACGGCCGCAAGCTGCACTGGCCGCGCGGCAAGGTGCTCGGCGGATCGCACTCTCTGAACGCAACAATTTTTGTTCGCGGCAATCCTGCCGATTACGACGGCTGGGAGAAGGCCGGTTGTACTGGCTGGGGCTGGAAAAACGTCGAGAAGATCTTCACAGAAAAGATTGAGGCGTGGAAGGGCGAGCCCGACGGCGAGCACGGCACGGGCGGCATGATTGACGTCACGCTCGAATACCCGAAGCACCCCATTCAGACCTCGGTTATCGAAGCCGCCCAGCAAGCGGGCATTCCGTTGAACAAGAACTACAACGGAGCCAGCCAGGAGGGCATTGGGCAGGAGCAACTCAACTTTCGCGACGGCAAGCGACTCAGCACCTACCGCGCCTATCTCTACCCGGTCAAGGACAACCCCAACCTCACGATCACGACCGGCGCCTGGGTGCACCGGTTGATTCTTGACGGCAAGCGGGTCGTCGGTGTCGAGTATGAGAAGGACGGCGCAACTCACGAACTGCACGGTGGTGAGGTGGCCCTCTGCGGTGGCGCTACCGACACTCCGCGAATTCTGCTTCTCTCGGGAATCGGACCCAAGAAGGATCTCGAGGCTCTCGGCATTGACGTTGTCGCCGACATTCCCGGTGTGGGTGCCAACCTGCACGATCACCTCATCGTTCCTGTTATCTACAAGACCACGAAGAAAGACGTCGGCGCTCCCGCTCATGGAACACCCATCACTCAGGTGCACTGGTTCTGGACGAGCAAACCGGGTCTGGAAAAGCCAGACACCCAGCCGATTGTCTTCAGTGTTCCCATGGTTAACCCCGACACCATGCCCGACGCCCCTGCCACCGGATTCAGCCTGATGGCTGGAATGGTGACTCCGAAGAGCCGCGGAACGTTCACGCTGTCGGGCAAGAACCCGCACGATCCCACGCTGCAAGACCCGAATATTCTGGAGCACCCGGACGACGTTACGTCGCTGGTGGCGTCGATCAAGCAGGTGCGCGAGGTGGGCCAGCAGTCCGCGCTCGCCGATGAGTGGGGTGCCGAAGAGGTCTACCCCGGTCTGGCCGTGCAGAGCGATGCCGATCTTGCCGAGTACGCGCGCAACAATGCCATCACCTACCACCACCAGGTGGGCTCGGCAAAGATGGGCACCGATGACATGGCGGTCGTCAGCCCCACGACGCTCAAGGTGATCGGATTCGAGGGCGTGCGCGTTGCTGACGCTTCGGTCATGCCCGCAGTGTCGACGGGTAACACCAACGCACCCACCATGGTGATCGCCGAAAAGGCTGCCGAGTTCATCATCGCGGGAGCCTAAGTCAGATGAAAGTAGCCGTCATCGGAGGAGCCGGGGGAATCGGCTCCTCCGTGGCCTTTAGCCTGCTGCGCACAGATCACCACTATGAGATTGTGGTCATCGATAACCGAGACAACATGATCGTCAGTCATGTCATGGACCTGCAAGACGCCCTGTCGCTGGGCGGTGCCACCTCGGTTGTGGGCGGTGAGATGAGCGATGCGCTGGATGCTGACATCGTGGTGCTCAGCGCCGCGGTACCGCTGACACTCAATACCTCGCGCGATATTTACCTGCACGACAACGCGGTTATCGTGGGCGGAATCGTGGATCAGCTCGCCGCTGGCGGGTTCGCCGGCATTCTGCTGTTGATGACGAATCCGGTCGACCCGCTGCTGACGTGGGTGGCGCGGCGCACGGGCTGGTCGCGCGAACGACTGCTCGGCTATACGCTCAACGACACTCAGCGCTTTCGCACGGGACTCGCGCAGGCACTCGATGTTGCCCCCCAACGCGTCTCGTGTTGGGTGGTCGGCGAGCACGGTGCTGGCGCGGTTCAGGTTTTCTCGACGGTCACGCTCGACGGTAAGCCCGTGGAGCTCACCCCCGATCAACGCGCACACGCTCTGGACTACGCGCACAACTGGTACGTGCGCCACGTGGCACTCGATTCGGGGCGCACGTCGACCTGGAGCTCGGGCATCGGTGGCGCCCTCATGGTGGACGCGATTGCTCGGCCGACCGGCGAGCCGTTCCCCGCGTCTGTCATTCTCGAGGGTGAATACGGCGTCACCGGTGTCAGTTCGTCGTCGCCTGTGGTGCTGGGCGCTCACGGACTAGAAAAAGTGGTGGAGATTCCCTTAACTAGTGATGAAAGCGCACAGTTCATCGAGGGAGCCGCAAAGATTGATGAACTGAGCCGCGGATTAGAGGGAGTGTGACCATGGCTGACGCCGCCGGTGAGGAATGGAAATCGTATGACGACTTTGCTGCGGGCATCGACACCTTTCGCAAGCCGAATGTCTCATTCGCGGGAACGAAACTCGCGGTTGCCTTCGGTTCGGCGTCAACCCTGTCACTGTCGTTTCTCGACGATGAGACCGTGCAGTGGAGTGCGACCGGTGAGATTGCCGAGGCCTCAGCGACAGATCCGTATGACGCGGTCGAGGCACGGACCGGGGTGTTCTTCGTTAACCTGCCGCTGACCTCGCGCGAGCGTGAGGCGATCACGGTCATGTTTACCCGCTCCACAAATCGCGCCATCGTCATCCATTCGGCCATCGCGCCCGAGCGGGTTGAGGGAACGCCACAGGTGGGCCAAAGGTTCTGGGCGGGCACCACAAATGAGGGCACGGCCGCCGGCCCCGAGCCGGCCGAGAGTCGTGACCTTATCGGCATGCGAAACGTTTACCGCTACAGCCCGAATCACCTCTATGAGCACATGTATGTGTCGACCCAGCGGTATGCGTGGCAGTGTCTCGAGGGCGAGCAGCGCGGCCACGGCGACATGGACCTGAGCACCGTGTGGAAGCTCGATGACGGTCTCTACCTGTTCTGTTTTCGCGAGTTCCGCATCTCGGTCGCCAGCGTGTGGCTGCACGACCTGGGCTACGGACTCAACACCACGGGCATGTTCCTCGGCATTTCTGCCACCGGGCAGTCCATGCACTCGCGTGCCGGTGGCTACATCTACCCCCTCGGCACCGTTCGCTATCCCGACGCGCAACCCATCTAAGCAGTCGTGGGTTGAGTGGTCGCGAAAGTGACGTATCGAAACCCGGTCTCGATACGGCTTCCGGCCTACTCGACCAGCAAGAATGAATCCACCTGCAGTCACAGAAACCAAGGAGAAAAAAATGGCCAACGCACACGACACCGTCGCCGCTCACTACGCCGCCGGTGCGGCAGGCGACATCCCCAGCATGTTCAAAGATTTCTCAGACGACATCGTCTGGAAGGAATCAGACGGCAGCCCCTATGCGGGAAGCTATCGCGGAATGGCCGAGGTGGGAGCGAAGATTTTTGAGCGCATCAACAGCGAGTGGGAAGGCTTTGGTGCCGTGCCCGACTATCTCGTTACCGATGAGGCCACCGGCACAGTTGCTGCTGTCTGCACCTACGTGGGCACCTTCCGCGCCACGGGCAAGCCGCAGAACGTTCGCGTTGTTCACCTCTGGACGGTGAAAGACGGCAAGGTCGTTGCCTTCGAACAGGTGTGCGACACGGCCGAGCAGTTCAAGTCGATGAGCTAGGAACATTGTGACCCGACTCAGTATTGATCAGGCCCGCGCTCGTCACGAGAGCGGCGCCGCCGAATTTGCCAACCACCTTCGCTCAGATGCCCGCGCCGACCAGCACGGGATCTTCTGGTTTGTCTCAGACGGGAGCGGAGACGCTGCCGGACCATTGGCCGGTGTGCCCTTCGGTGTCAAAGACAACGTGGCCGTTGCCGGCATGCCCATGACGTGTGGCACGCCCGCCTTCCGGGGTTACGTGCCCGAGGCCGAGGGTGCCATGATCGCGAGTGTGCGCGCCGCCGGTGCCGATTGCCTCGGCAAGGTGGGTCTGCACGAACTGGGCTTTGGCACCACGAGCAACAACGGCATGATGGGTCCGGTTCGCAACCCGAACGACACGTCGCGCGTGCCCGGCGGATCGAGCGGCGGTTCGGCCGCTGCGGTTGCTGCGGGACTCGTCGCCTTTGCCATCGGCAACGACACCGGCGGCTCGATGCGCATCCCGGGTGCCTACTGTGGCGTTGTCGGCATGCGTCCGACCACCCATCGATACCCGGCTGGCGGAGCCATCATGCTGTCGAACTCGCGCGACACGTGTGGCGTATTCGCAAACTCCGTGGCAGATGTCGCGCTCGTTGACGGCATCATCACGGCAGACACAGAGCTGCCAAAAATCGCGGCCTCAGAGCTACGGCTGGGCGTGCCCCGCAAGGACTTCTGGCAGATGCTTCAGCCAGAGGTGGCTGCCGCGTGCGAAGCGGCTCTGCAGAAACTTGCCGCCGCGGGCGCAACAGTGATTGAGACCGAGGTCACCATCAATGGTGTGGGCGTGCACGAGCTGGCCGAAAAGGGCGCGTTCCCTATGGTGGCCTACGAAACCATGCACAACATGCCCACATTCATCGCCGGACTTCCTGAGCCCTACCGCTCGCTCACGGTGGCCGATGTTGCCGAGCAGACGGCCTCGCCCGATGTGCACGCCATCATGGAGCACATGGTGAGCCAGCCCATTCCGCGCGACGTCTACGAGCAGACCGTGCAGATGCGCCACGACATGCTTGCCGCGTATGCCGACGCTCTGCACCGCGACAATCTCCACGCCCTCGTCTATCCCACCGTGCCCATGGTGGCGCCTGAAATTGGCCAGGAGATTGTGGTGCTCGATGGAGTGGACTGGCCAGTTTTTCAAGCCAGCATTCGCAATACCGATCCGGGTTCGATGGCGGGCCAGCCGGCCATCACGGTGCCCGTGCCGGTTGCCAAGGGTGCGTTGCCTGTTGGTCTGGGCATCGAGTGCGCGGTCGATGCCGATCGACTCATGCTCGGCGTGGCCGCCGCCATCGAGGCATGCCTGGCCAATTGAGGTAGCGTCACTCTCATGAGCACGACGACGGGACTGCCCAACAAGCGCCGCGAACTGGGGGAAAAGTCGCGGGGTGAGATATTGGATGCCGCACTTTTAGTGATGTCGGCCAACGGTTACGAAGGCGCGACGGTGGCTAAGATTGCCGCCGCGTCCGGCTTGCCGGCGAGCTCGATCTATTGGCACTTCGGATCGAAAGCGGGCATCCTCGCGGCGGTAATGGAGCGGGGTGCGAGTGAATTCTTTGCCGAATACGATCGTGATTTTGCGCAAAACAGCGATGTCACCGATCCGCGTGCCACGCTCGAAGCAGCCATTGTGGCCAGCCAGCGCGCGGTAGAAAATCATCCGGAGTTCTTGCGCCTGATGATTTTGCTCGGGCTCAGTGGGCAGCACGACGAAAAGGTCGTCGCTGTGGTGCGCGAGACCTCACAGCGTGGCCGCGACAGTCTGCACGCGCTCATTGTGTCGGCGTTTCGTGGCTATGGGCTCGCCTCGTCGCACCGCATCGCCGACGCGCTCGTAGACATGGCCCAGGCAAACTTCGACGGAGCGTTCTTGGCTTCGCAGATTCGACCGGGGGTGCCGCCTGCGCTGTTGGCGGCGCAGCTGGCGGAGACCATCTACCGTTTGGGCATTGCACTTGCAGAGAATAACGAATAATCTGTAACAAACATTACAGAACTTAGTGCGGGCCTGTCCGCGCCCGTCGAGAGGACACTCGAAGTGACCGAGTCCGTTTATGCCAACAACAATCATCCGGCACCCCGCGTAGCGCCCAAACTTCATCACGCCACGTTCATGACCATGGACGTCGCCCTCATGACGAACTGGTACGAGCAGGTCTGTGGGTTGCGACCGATTTACTTCAGCACCCACGCCGCGTGGTTGACCAACGATGAGGCAAATCACCGCATCGCGCT